>NZ_MAIS01000021.1:0-78717 GCF_001680695.1 Paenibacillus sp. KS1
CACGTGCTCCGAGCTTATTGCTCCTTGGCTAATGTGCTGAGCTTGGATACACTCCGGCTGCACATGAATCGATTCTACGCTCTCCGGGGCAAGATGATGCCCATGCACAGCATACGCTACGAGATGCGTCTCATCAATCGAGCCGCTGGCCATATGCTGGCTGTTTATTTCTCCTGCCGCCAGATGAGATCCATGGATAGCTGCTACTGATATATGTTTTGCATGGATAGCGTTGGGCCCTATATGGTCTTTCGTTACAGCAAATGGTTCAAGTTGAGACGATCCAATGATTATGGGCTCTGCTGGTGGGGGATTGACGAGATTATTCAACATCGTAAACAATTCATCATCGAGATGTTCAATACAAACTGCCCCAGATGCCAAGTGTTCGTCCGCAACAGCCTGTGGCTGAATATGTGTCCCTTCCACTGACCCTGGAGCCAGCTTGGAGGCCGTTACCGACTGTTCTGCAAGCTGATAAGTGTCAATCGCCTGTGCTTCTACATGCTTGCCTGATACCAATCCGGGAGCAAGATGCTCCGCCTCAACAGCTTGATAGGCAATTGCTTCCGAGCTTACTGCACCTTTTGTCAAATGGATGGATTCTACACTGCCCGCTGCTAATTTCTCAGAAGTAACACTCTTATTCGCAAGCTTGCTAGATGTAACCGACAAATCACTTAACTTGTCGCTGGATACACTCCTGGAGACAACTTGAGGGATGTAACCACATGATCAGCCAAGTGATGGGAGTATATGGAGGATGAACCTATGTGTCTGTCTCGTACAGCATGCGGAGCAATCTTCTCACTCGTCACCGCTTCTTGCTTCAGCATAGCCGCATCAATCGATTGAGCTCGGATATGTTCGTCGCTAATTGCTCCAGGTGAAATATGTTCATCCTTGATGGAGTACAGCTCTATTTCCTTGGCCCCTACTGCACCCGCACTGATGTGACGGGAAGTTACGCTATTGTCAGCCAATATCTCAGCCGTCACACTTTGATTCGTCAGCTTTTGACGAGTAACCGCCTCATCAGCGAGCTGCAAAGAGGTAACGCTGTGTACACCCAACTTGCTTGTTGTCACTGCCTCATCCACGAGATGCGCTGTGTTAACAGCATTCGCGTCTAAATGTCGCCCTTGTACTGCGCCTGAAGTAATCGTACGCTTATCAATTGCCCCGTCCTGCACATGCCGATTTGCAATGCTATCTTGCTCAATATGCTCCCCGCCGATCGACTCTTCCTGAATATGAAGACCGACTATGGCAAGTGGTGCGATCTGCTGCGTGCTTATTGCATGCTTGACAACATGACGCGACTGAATCATGGAATCTGCAATTTTTTGCGAAGTAATACTCTGATCGGCGATTTTGGAGGAAGTGACAGCTTGATCTATCAACTTCGCTGTTGCGACTGATTGATCCGCTAATTTATCTGTCGTTACAGCCTGTTCGTGCAAATGCCAGCTATGAATTTCTCCTTCGCGCACATGCTTCTGATGGATAGCTTCCTTCTGCAAATGGGCAGATTGAACTGTTTCTGCTGCAAGATGGATCGAATGAATTGATTGAGGCTGTAGATGATAGCTGCTAATCATATTCGGGGTAAGATGTGAGCCTTCAATTTGGTTGGAACCAATATGCCGACTCTCAACAGCACGTTCAGCGATGATACGACTCACAATAATTTCATCAGCTAAATGGTCGCTAACAATGCTAGAGGGGGCTATTTTATCGCTCGTTACAGCATGATTCCGCAGCTTCGAATTCGTGACTACATCATCACTAAGCTTGGATGTGTCCACAGCGCCATTGGCCAAGTTTTCCGTATGGATCGCACCGCTGCGTATCTTTTCAGAGGTTATGGATTGGTCTTGAATCAATTCATTCGAGATGATTAGTTCGCTCAAATGCTTCGTATGAATAGAGCCTTCCGCTAATTTATCAGAATCGATCGTCTTATCAGCCAGCTTCTCGGAGGTTATACTGCCGTCCTTAATTTTGCCTCCTGTAATAGAACGATCTCGAATTTTACTGCCTGAAATCGCATTGCGAATGAGGTGCTCACCCATAATCGAATCAGGAGCGATCTTCCCGCCAGTGATCGCTTCATCTGCAATTTTAATCGATGTGACAGAATGATCCTTTAGCGCATCAGAATCAATGCTCTCACGTTTAATCTTGGATCCGCTTATCGAATACGCAGCCAGTTTCTCATTGGTAACAGCCTCATCCACGATATCATCGGTATATACAATCGCTTTTGGCCGGAAAATGCTTCTCTTCTCGAAAAGCTGTTTTTCCTTCTCTGCCTGCACAGCTATTACTGCATCAACGTCTACCTTCAGCTCCGTTTGCTCAACTGGATTGTTTTCAAGCACATGGAGTGCGTCCATAGAGGAAGCATCAACTGAGGAAGCTACAACCTCTACATCTTGGGACACCGTTCCTCTAATAGGCTTTGATGGATTTTTAGTCTTCTTCTTTTCTGTGCGGGTTGCTTTCGAAAGCTTGCTATCTGCTTGCTTCGATGAAGGTGCGTTTACGCCAGTGAGTGTGGAAGCTTCGACTTCCGAAACTTGAGTGGACTGCGCCTTCTGCTCGCTATGCTCAATGTCTGGGGATATAGTGAATGGAGGTACAGGCGTTGGTATGTTCTCTTCTCTACTTACATGGGCATCCAAAGATGGTGTCTTCGACTTCGAAAAACCTCCACCTGCTGTGGGCTGCTTCATGGCAACATTGCCTCTCTTTGCCTGCTGAAGAGCCAGCTTTGCTTGTTTCATCAGATGGTTCATTTCTTCCTGTGCTGTCGCAAACGCATTGATGTTAGCTTTCTTGGACTGTGCAACACTATCGGGCTTAGATTTCGATAATTGATCCAAATGGGGCTCAGATTTCGATAATTGATCCAAACTAGGCTTAGATTTCGATAATCGATCCAACATTTTCAGTTCCGACCTATTCGGATTATCTACATAATAGGAAGGCCTCTTTCCTTTCGGGGACAAGCTCCCTTTTTTCTTTTTCACGCTGCACTCTCTCCTTTCCGATGGGCTTCTACCTACACCTAATCCATCATATGCACCCAGTGCTCTCCCCGACACTCGCCTATACGTATGAATCTATTGCTCTGCAGGAGCGCCTATTTCGTTAGCCCACCGCTCGGCTGTTTTGTCCCATGTAAAATGATTCTGTACATGTTCCACAGCCGCTTCCCCCATTCTCTTTCTTCGTTCATCATCATCCAATAACCGATTTAGTTCATTCGCAAGCCGTACGCTTAGCCGAAACGGCCGCACGAGCACGCCTGTAATCCCGTCTGCAACAACCTCTTGAATGCCTCCGACACGTGTTGCAAGTACAGGGACTCCAGAAGCCATCGCTTCCACATTGACTAAACCGAATGCCTCCTTCTCGACCGAAGGCATGACTACAACATCCGCTAGCAAATACCAATCCGGTATTTGTTCATGGGATACATAAGGGACGAATCTAACGTGCTTCGGATACACTCTGCCCAAACGCTCAAGCTTACGCACATAGACGGTTCTCCGTGCAGATCCATAAAACGCGCTGCCGACGATGACAAATAGCGCCTTAGGCTGCCTCGCAATGACACGCGGAATGGCCTTCAATAAATGATGAACTCCCTTTAAGGGAATAAGACGCCCGACATATAGAATGATTTTGCGATCCGCCCAACCTAGCATGTCCTTGCCTGCTTCAGAACGCTGCATTCCTTCTTCCGTCCATTTAGAGCGGAATCGCTCTTGGTCAACTCCTAATGTATTCACTACGATTCGCGAAGCACAACTTGGACAGACTGCTGCAACTTTGCGGTATAAATAGCGGCTGTTGACGAAAATCCGATCTGCTGCTCGAAGTGATGACCTTAATAATTTCAGGGGAATATGCTTGCGGCTCATGAAGGTGACGGAGTGAAGATTCAATATGATTTGGGCATTGGGAAAGGAACGCTTGATAGGGAGAACAAATCGGGGACGGTTCTCAATTTGAATCGTATCAGGCATGAACTGAGCCATACTGCGAATAACCCCCTGCACGTACATCCGTGCATGGCTCGCTCGAATTCGAACACAAGGAACACCCCGAACCGTGTCTATCTCTTCCTGGCCGCTCCACAGTCTTGCATAAATTCGTGCATCTATTCGCTGAGCAGCCTTGCTTACCACATGCTCCACGACTCGCTCAACGGAGCTGCTCGATCCAGAAGGAATCGGGAATGTTCCTGGCGTAATGACAGCCACCTTCTGAAGATGCATTTCGTTCCTCCTCATCTGCTTAGCCAAGCATCAAATTTAGTCATTATGCCTTCATCCACTCGTCCATACCGCCAATACTGGACATACATACGATGCATTATCGCCGATGGCTATTTGTATATCGCATTTTTGCCCCTAAGGAGGTATGACCATGTCCGATAATCGAATCGGCATTTTGTTCAATGCTCCCTTGCTGCGTGGACTCATCCGTGGTAAGACGAAGCACGAAGCTATCCTGTTCTATGAAGAAGCTGCGCGTCAGAACGGAATCATCCCTTGCTTCTTCCGAATTGAAGATGTAAATACACGTCGAATGGAAGTAGCCGCATATGTAAAAGGGCCGACTGGCTATGTTCGCCGACGCATGCCTATTCCACGAGTCATTCATAACCGAGCGATTTATTTGCGTCCCACTTCACGCGCGCGTATCCGCTCTCTTGTTCAAACGAATATTATCTTATTCAACGAGGTCAATCGATATGGCAAAATGAGCATTCACAACGTACTCAAGGCAGATCATATGATCGCCCCACATTTGCCAGACACAACCCTCGCAACTCGTTCTTCTATCGCCAGACTCATGGAACGCTATGACGCGATTGTACTGAAGCCTAATAACAGCAGCATAGGACGAGGGCTCACCAAAATTGAGCGAACAAGCAAAGGGTGGAGAACGAACTACATGCTGCGAACGTCAACAGGGGGCCGTAAATGGAGGACCGTCGAGATGCCTGAGGGGAAATTGCCCGCATCCGTGAAGTCCCAAATGCTGAAGAAGGCCTTTTTGGTTCAACAGCTCTTGCCGCTCGCTTGCTATAAGGGTAGACCCTTCGATCTACGTGTATCCGTACAACGAGACGGAACCGGAGAATGGAAAATCACAGGAATCGTGGGCAAGGTTGCACCATCGCATACATTCGTCACGAACGTAGCTCAAGGCGGAACAGTCTATCCATTTGAACTGCTGGCAGCTTCTGCACTGCCTTATATTCCGCTTGATATCCTTCGCGAACGAATCAGCCGCTTCTCCTTAGATGTCGCTTCACGGCTATCACACACCCTGCCCCATCTTGCAGACTTAGGACTAGATATCGGGATCTCTCCTGATGGAATTCCTTTATTTATCGAATGCAATGGACGAGATCAACGTTACAGTTTTCGTGAGGCTAATTTACTTGAATGTTGGAGAGCAACCTATGTGAATCCCATTGCCTATGGCGCATCTCTGCTTCGTCAAGCAAGTCAATAACCCTCTTTATTCTTAGCGTTGTGTAGGATCATATTGAAAATGATGGCGTTCTGTGTCAAGATAGTCCACAGGAAACATGCTTCTTATTCTGTTTCTTGAGGCTGAAAAATACAGGACGCCCTTAATTCAGGTGTCTTATAAACCAGGTGATTAATTAACAATGAAAAAAAGATTTTTACGGCTACTAACTGAATTATCCTCACGCAAGTGGGTATCTCGCATCGCAGGCCGCTTCGCCAACTCCGGATTAAGCCGCCGATTTATTCCAACCTTTGCGAAGACGTACAATATCCGTGTTGAGGAAGCTGAGAAGCCTATGGATCAATACGGGACTTTGAATGAATTCTTCACTCGCAAGCTTAAGCCAGATATGCGTCCTATTTCTGCTGCAGAAGACCAGCTTGCTAGCCCTGTAGATGCAATGATTACAGGTATGGGGCCAATTCAGGAAGGCAGTATATTTAATGTGAAGGGGCAGGATTATACTCTCGATGAGATGCTGAACCACTCTCCTCATCGACAAAAATATAGTCATGGCTATTGCTTCGTGCTGTATTTAAGTCCTTCCGATTATCATCGTATTCACGCCCCCGTTACGGGGACCACTGTGGAGAGCGAACATGTGCCTGGGCGTGTCTATCCAGTAAATGATTTTGGTCTGCATCATATGCCGCGTGTACTTAGCCGCAACGAACGACTTATCACGTACATACGACATGGACAAGGTGAAGTAGCGGTTGTGAAAGTTGGGGCACTCAATGTGAGCAGCATCCGTTATTCGGATGATAAAGTGAAGTCCAGCTACGAGAAGGGGCAGGATCTTGCCTATTTTGAATTCGGATCAACCGTTGTGCTGCTGACAGAAACGAATACATTCGAGCCCCTGGAGGGATTAGCGCTCGGCGCCAAGGTTAGAATGGGAGATTGCTTGGGAACGTTCCATGCGAAGACTGAACGCGTACAGAAGACACAGAGCTAACCCTACTTGCGTTCAATAGCATCTTACTGAAAAGGGGCTTTTCCATAGGCCATGAACCATGGCAATTGGAAAAGCCCCTTTTTCTGTGCTCATTTTCTCAGGCACCGACTACTAAAGAAAAGCGCTATAACTTTCTTTAAGTAGTTAACACTGCTCTTTTTAAAATGCTCTTTTTCTGAAATTCCACAATATAACCGTCCAGCTCTTGACTAAGTCGAACGACAGTAGCATCTGTCAGATTCCGGCCATCCGCTACAGCACTGATCATGTTCAATCGTGTCTGCTCCAATTGTCTCAGCAAGGCCTCATCCGTTTCCGTTAATCTAGTGAACATGGATATCCCCTTTTTGAAATAATCGATAGCTTCTTTCTGTCTATTCATTCCGCTCATTACTTTCCCTTTGTTGATGTAATAGTTTGCAAGTTCATTGATTTTCATAGGATTGGAGAAGTCTTCTTCCAGATAGTCTGATTCACCTTGGAGCAAATGTTGTGCTGCATCTATATCTCGTTGTTGAAGATAGATATGAAGTAGTGAGTTTACAATATTTGATTTGTAAGTCGATGACTCCATACACAGCTGCAAATGGTAGATAGCTGATTCCGTTTCTCCCCGTTGCTCATGAAGCTTTGCCTTCATAAAAGATACATGATCCCTAAGGAACGGGAAGCGTGTCAAGTGAATACGATTTAGGTACTGCTCTGCCAATTCAAAATGAGATTTATAATAGTAAGAAGAACTAATTAGTAAAATGGAGTATGCTTTATAGGTACTCTCTGTCTTATCACAGGCCAGCAATAATTTCCCGAGTTTAATACTTTCATTATACTTGTACAGTGTAAATGCATGGACACCTAACTTGTAATATAGAATAATACGATCTTCACTGGTCAGATCTTCAGCATAGGCAAGTACTTGCTCACCCGAATGATAGGTTTGCTCCATTTTACTGAAATCATCCCGTTCCACTAAATACCGATAGAACAATCCTTTTGCAACATGTGTCTGTAAGCCTTGTCTTTGAGCATACATAATTGCATCATCCATTAATTCTAGCCGAGACTCTAAGCTGCCTGATCCTTGCTGTACGATGCTTAATATCTTCCCAAAACGCACTTTAGAATTCTCGTCCTGAGAGGCCATTAGATGAACCATTACTTCTCTAGCCAGTGAGATATCGTCTTCAGACAACACGAGTTGTTGCAGCAGACAGAACCATATCTCCGATTGAATCTTTGTAGCGGCAAGAGCACTTACGACTTCATGAGCAGGTATATGTAAAATAGAGAAAATGGGTTGTAGGATCGCATAATCTCGTGGAGCTCCGCCATATTCCAGGAACGAAATTCTCTTGTTATTTACACCTGACCTGTTCGCAAGTTCCTGCTGAGTCATATTCAATTCATCTCGATAACGACGAATCAACTCCCCCAAGGTCTCATCTCTCGGTTTTACAACCCCCATGCATGTATCCTCCATTACACTTGCTTGATGACTCGTGAGTGAATCTCTATCTGGAAACAAAAGAGATCAATTGTGCTTATTTTTCTTATTAATCTCTTAATAGAGAATTCTTAAATATTCCCTTTTTCTGTATTTCAACGATATAGGTATCAAGCTCTTGACTGAGCTGCACAACAGAGACATCTGTTAAATTCCGTCCTGTTTTGGCTGCATTCATCATCTTCAACCGTGTGCGCTCCATCTTTCGTAATAAAACTTCATCAGCTTCGGTTAATTCAACAAACATGCTTACACTTTGGATATAGCAATCAATGGCTTCACTGTTTTTCCCCCATCGATGAAGCCATTTTCCTTTATTGATGAAATAATATGCGTGTCCTTTTATTGAAATTGGGTTAGTGTATTTTAAATTGAGGTATTCATGCTCACGTTGAAGTAATTGAATGGCAGAAGAACTATCGTTTCTGAAGTAGTATACTTCTAGAAGTGAATTTACAATATTCATTTTATAAGAGCATGTATTCAAACATTGGAGCAATAATGAGATTGCTATTTCCGTATTTCCTTTTCTTTCGTGCAGTTTTGCGATCATAAAATCAACATTCTCTTTTACAAAGGGATGTTCCATTTTACTAAATATCTTTAAATATTTTTCACATTCTTCACATTGATCTAGTTGATAATAAGAAGAACAAATAAGTAATGTGGAATACCCTCTATACACGCTTCTATCTTTATCTTCAATTATGGATTTTGTGCAATATGTAATGGCGTCTTTAAACCAGCGCAAATTATAAGCATGCACGCCTAACTTGTAATAGAAAATCACACGATCGTCTCGAGGGAGCAACTTGACATAAGGAAGTACATCCTGTCCGGATTTGAACGTTTCCTCCATCTTACTGAAATCGTCCCGCTCCACTAAATACCGATAAAACAGTCCTTTTGCAACCAAGCTCTGTAAATCTCGTGATCTAGCATAGGAAATCACATTGTCCAGTAACTCAAGCCGCATTTCAATGCTGCCAGTCCATTTTTGAATCATTTGATATAGCCTCAGCAGCAAATCTTCACAGTCCTCATTACAGCGAGCCAATACGTGTACAACAATGTCTTCGCATAAACGCCTATCCTGACTAGGCAAGGATGCCTCTAGTAGCGACAGCCATAATTCTGTACTTACTTCTTCTGTCACCAGATGAGCCACTATTTCTGCCATCGGGATATGCAGCACTGCAAGAAGTGACTTCAGCACTGCATATTCTAATGGAATTTCCCCTTTTTCAATTGCGATAACACTTTCATGGTCTATACCTGCTTCTTTTGCAAAATCCTGCTGCGTCATATTCTTCCGATTCCGGTAACATTGTATTAGTTCCCCTAGTTTCTCGTGCACCATAACGGAACGCATTCATGTTTCCTCCGCTTACAGGATATCAGCCAAACATTGGCTACTAGCTTATCCAGCAATATCAATTTCCAAGATCGCCTTTTTTAGCAGTCTTTTCTTTTGAATTTCAACCAAATACTCATCGAGCCTCTGACTAAGCTCAATGACCTCTACGTCAGTGAAAGTTTTGCCCTCTTCGAGTGCTTCCTGCAACTGTTCACGAGCTTTTTCGATTTCGTCCAGCAGTATTTCATCAGATAAACTGATTTCATTAGTTGGGATATCAAAGTAAAACCTCATCTTGTTAGCCTCCCTTTTAATGAGATTCTATATTATAGTGATTGTTTCTATTATCCGACAATTATGTATCATTGTCATTATATAACATTCTGCTTGTTTCACTATGTTTCTCTAAAATAAGATATATTCGACGCTGTTCAACATTTGTTGCGTTGCATAGTAGACGACAAAAAAAGGACGCTAGAGTTAGCGTCCTTAATTAATTGCTACCAAGCTATTTCTGCATCCTTTCCTCCTGAGAACATATAAAACTGATCACTCTGGTAAACGGCCTCATTACTGTATGATTGAACATTCTTTCGAACATCATTTTTCGCTTGGTACCCATTTGTAAGTGTAGGCATTAGAAGAAGTGAGGCCACAACAAATGGTACGAATAACTTAATTAATTTTTGTTTCAATGATTTTTCCTCCTTATTTTTTTAAGTCAGCAAATAAAATATGTACTTGTTTCATCAGGTCAAGATCGTTACTAAAAGATCCAATTAGACAAAAAATATGTTCCAAGCACTCGTAAATTTTTTTATGTTCGCTCAATTCCACAAACATAGTAGCACTTGTAATAAAATTCTGAATTGCTTCTCTTACATCACCTGTATCACACAAATATTTTCCTTTATTCAAAAAATAATGTGCACGTCCAGAAACAATAATCGGACTTTCAGAGTGTTGAACCAAATACTCTGATTCACGTTTAATCAGTTCAGTTGCTGAATCAATATCATTATGCAAACGATATATTTCTAACAGCGAGTTCACAGCATTTAATCTATAGGATGGAAGTTCTAAGCAATCCTTAAATTGTTGGATTGCCAAGCGAATATTCCCTTTTTTCTCATTCAATCTAGCAGTCATATAGTCTACATTTTTCTGCACGAAAGGAAAGCTGAACAAACTAAATGTTCTCAAATATTTTTCCGCCATATCATATTGCTCAAGTTCAAAATATGACGAACAAATCGCTAAAGTAGAGTATGCGCTAAAACTGCTTTCCACATCTTCTTGAATGACTGCATTTTTACATAACTCTATACATTCATTGTACAGGCCCAAATTAAACGCATGAACGCCAAGCTTGTAATATAAAGTGGCTTTCTCCTCACGAGATAGAAATTCGACATAATGGAGCACATACTGTCCGGATTGATAGGTTGCCTCCATCTTCGAGAAATCGTCTCGCTCAATCAAATACTTATGTAAGGTCCCTCTCGCAACGAAGCGTTGAATTCCATGACTTCGTGCATAGGTAATAACGATGTTCAGTAATGAGAGCTTCAGCTCATTATCGTTCGATATTTCTTGAACTATTTGAAAAAGCTTGCCTAGCAGAACTTCGCTCTCTTCATTGCGGGATGCTAATAGATAGGAAGCGATCTCAGCTGACAAGGAGTAATCCCCACTCGATGTTGAATTATGCAATAATCCGAACCAAGTGTCTGAACGATGGTCAGTCAAGGACAAAGCATCAATCACTTCGCGCAAGGGCACGTTCAGAACGGAAATAATGGGTTGTATGGTCGCGTAATCAGGCCGTTTAATGTCCCCATTCTCAATCTTGGAGATGCTGCCTCGGTTAATTCTTGTCAACTCCGCCAGCTTCGCCTGCGTCATTGACCGTTCATACCGATAACGTTGAATTAATTCTCCTAATGTCGAATAAACAGCACTGATGGAACCCACTCCATCACCTCCTTATTATGGAATTTATTGTCTTAATTCTATCATTATATATATCTCTTGTAAATCCCTCACATTCCAACAAAATGAATATTTATTCGACTCGCACTTTCTACTATTAAAAGTAAACTAGTGAACACCTTTTGTCGATAACCTCGTGCTGAATTTATCGTTCCTTAACAATTCTAATCATTATGTAGGCAGATAAGGTTGTCGTTTTAGAGCAAATCCACACCCAGCAAAAAAAGCTGCCCGGACAATAGTGCCCAAAGCAGCTTGTATGATCCTTTTATCGAATTTCGGACGGGCTCCGTCCTGTATATTGCTTAAACTGGCGGCTGAAGAAGAAGATATCTCTGTACCCTAATGCATCCGCCACTTCCGTCACATTCATTCCAGCATGATGCAGCAGATGCTCCGCTCGTTCAATTCGAGAACGAATAATATACGTCTGCACAGACATCCCGATCAGTTCCTTGAATTTCACTGAGAAATAACGCGGGGACAACTGCGCTCGCTTCGCCAAATGCTGAATACGATGATTGGCACCCGGATTTTGCCTGATATAATTCGCAATTTCATGGATGGATTCCGCAAGCTGATGACTCGTCTTCCGCTCATCCGGCTCTTCCTTGTCTGCGCGCAGCAGATGTATCATCAACTGCTTCAGCACAAGCTGAGCTTCAATCTCTGCACCATACGTATCCCGCAAAAACAAGCGCACATATCTGGCAAGCAAATGTTCGAAGTCAACCGTTTCGTGCAGTTCTCGATAGGACATGGGAATGTCCGACAATGATGCATCCACATCAAAATGAATATAAGTTAATGTCAGCGGCTTTTGCGGATTATGTGTTGCGGATGTGTGATCCCCCGGACGGAATAAGAAGCAGCTGCCTTTGCGAATCTCATAGACTTCGCCATTCAGCGTCAGCTCCCCCTCCCCACTCCATACATAGAACAGGTCATAGTTCGGCATTGGCTTCTCTCGCTTCTGCCATTTCCAGTTCGGTTCACATGTAATCTTCGCGCAAGCCGGCTTCAGAATGTACTGCGTCGGCGATGCTTGTAACACGGTAGTGCCCCCTTCTTTCTCTCTAACATGGTCTCTTCTCCATCATAATTAAGTCAATTTCATGTAGGATTGCTCGAAAAATTTGCACTATTTCACTATAGTACCATCACTTTTGCAAAATTTGAACCTCATTCTTTACTCATCAAATATTAGGCGTATCGTATTTGCATGCCGCTTATAGGTAATGATAACCAATTCATCGTGACGAATGAAGAGCCATAATGCTATAATGAAGAAAGTATTTCAAGGGCGTATTCAATGCATGCATGGAATGGGCCCTCTTACAATGATGGTGGAAGGATGGACGCCATGAATCAACTGGCTCAACAATTGAACGAAACAATTCAACAGCACAATCCCAACATTTATGCCATGCTCTCCCGGCTCGCGCAGCAAATCTACTTCCCGAAGGAAGGCATACTGAGCCAATCAGCAGAAGCCAAAAGCAAGGCCAAGGCATTCAATGCCACAATTGGCATCGCTACGGAAGGCAATACCCCAATGCACCTCAGCGTCATTCAGGATACGTTGTCTGCCTATGACCCTGCTGATATCTATCCCTATGCACCGCCAGCAGGCAAGCCTGAACTGCGCAAAGCATGGAAAGAAAAAATGCTTACGGAGAACCCATCGCTTAGCAATGTAACAATCAGCAATCCGATTGTGACGAATGCATTGACGCACGGACTCAGCATCGTTGCGGATCTGTTCGCGGACGAGGGCGATGTTGTGGTGCTTCCAGAGAAGAACTGGGAGAACTACGAGCTCACGTTCGGCATTCGCCGCAATGCAGAGATGGTCTACTATCCGTTATATAATGACAATTGGAAATTCAATAGTGCAGGACTTCGCGATGCCTTGCTTGCCAATAAGGACAAGGGTAAGGCAATCGTTGTCTTGAACTTCCCGAATAACCCAACTGGCTATACACCTGGAAGAGAAGAAGGCGAGCAGATCGTTGCGGCCTTGCTTGAAGCAGCAGAAGCAGGCATGCGTCTCGTCGTGGTAACAGATGATGCTTACTTCGGTCTCTTCTTCGAAGACTCCATGCATGAATCCTTATTTGGCAAATTGGCTTCCATTCATCCTAACATCCTGCCAATTAAGGTCGATGGAGCTACGAAGGAAGAGTATGTATGGGGATTCCGCGTAGGTTTCATCACGTACGCAGCTGAGTCCGAAGCACTGCTCGCTGCCTTGGAGCAGAAGACAATCGGAATCATTCGGGCTACCATATCCAGCGGCCCTCATCCTTCGCAGACGTTCGTGCTCCATGCGCTGAACTCTCCAGAGTACGGAGCGCAGAAGCAAGCCAAGTTCAATCTGATGAAGGCGCGTGCGAACAAAGTGAAGGATCTGCTTGACAGCGGCAAGTACGGAGATGTGCTAAGCTACTATCCATTCAACTCCGGATATTTCATGTGCTTGAAGCTTCAAAATGTACATGCCGAAACCTTGCGCACACACTTGCTCGAGCAGTATGGTGTCGGCACAATTGCTCTTGGCGATACCGATCTGCGTGTTGCGTTCTCCTGTATTGAGGAGAACCAATTAGAGCAATTATTTGATACGATCTATCAAGGGATTCTTGATCTGACGAAATAGCACCCTGTGCTTGTTCGTGCAATTCAGCAGCCCTATTATCGTGCAACGAACAATTGTCGCCTAAGGAGTAGAACACTGCTCCTTAGGCGGCTCTTTTTATTTTAGATCCGTTCTCTGTGCTATCTTGAATCTTTCCTCCAATATTATGCAGCTTTGCGAAATTCCCCTCCCCTAACACAAGTTTGTATGTTACAATTTCCCAATATTAAGAATTCTTATAGAAAAGGGGGATATCCTTGCGTTTTATCGAATCACCGCCATTCGCGACCACAGGCATGACCACGGCTGAACTGCTCTTCTGCGGGAGAGCCGATATTCAGGACGATGCTACATTATCTGAACGCTGGCTGCTGATTTCCCAAGATGAAATCTTCATATGCACCTCTTCCGGAAAATTAGAAAAACGCATTCTTGTAAGCGTTGTCAAAAGGTGCCGAACGAATGATGCGATAGGCAGCTCGCAGCTCATCGCAGATACTGAGCACGGTTCGATCGTACTCGTTCGATACACATCGATGGAAAATGTGAAGTTCGCGTTCGCTTGCCGACTGATCCAAGCAATCATTCAGGGAGATGAGCTGCCGCTTCCATCCGTGGATGACATGCCGCGGCGGTGCTCCAAATGTGGGGCACGACTCGTTAACCAGAACGAAAGCTGCCTACGCTGCACCGATAAGGGAAAGGCATTCAGGAGAGTGCTGGACTATGCGAAGCCTTTTAAGAAATGGATGTCGGTTGCCTCATTGCTCGTCATCGCCACAACGTTAATTGAACTTATCCCTCCTTACCTCACGAAAATTATCGTCGATGATGTCCTGCAGACGACACATCCCGCCGCATCCCTGCTCGCACTCGTACTGATGCTTGGTCTTGTTCAGCTCACACTTTCTGTCATGACGACCGTTCGCGGCTATATCAGCGTACATACCGGCAGTAAGCTTATGCATAATATCCGTGAGGATGTATATGGTTCTCTGATGAAGCTGTCGCTCGGATTTTTTGATCGCCGCCAAACTTCACAGTTCATTGGGCGAGTCAACCATGATGCCGACGCACTCAGTCAATTTTTGAACGATGGCGTCGTATGGGTTACCAGCCAGATTCTGCTCATCATCTCCATTTTCACCATGATGGCTTCACTCAATTGGCAGCTTACTTTGCTCGCACTCGTCCCAGCTCCCATCGTCATCTTCTTCTCTTTTGTCATCTGGCCATTCATTCATCAGCGCTGGTACATCCACTGGAGAGCGCTTAATCGCATCAACACGATTGTAGGCGATACACTCCAAGGCATTCGCGTCGTAAAAGCATTCGGACAAGAGAGCACAGAAAGAAGTCGTTACCATGAGGCGAATGAGGTGTTAATGAAGCAGTCCATTCGTGTAGACGGACTTTGGGCAGGTGTATTCCCATTGTTCTCCCTTGTGACACAATCTGGTTTGCTGCTCGTCTGGTTCGTTGGGGGTCAATCCGTACTTGGTCAACATATGACACTTGGAACGCTTATGGCGTTCATTGGTTACTTGGGTATGTTCTTTGGCCCACTGAAATGGTTCAGTCAAGCCGTAAACTGGACCAGCCGGGCGTTTGCTGCCGCAGGCCGCATATTTGAAATTATCGATATGAAGCCAGAGGTACCGGATCGAGATCAAGCAATGCGGCTCACCTCTGTACGCGGAGCCGTACAATTCGAGAATATTAGCTATGGTTACGAGAAGCATCGTCCCGTATTGAAGGAACTTACGCTTGCTGTACAGCCTGGAGAAATGATCGGTATCGTTGGTCATTCAGGAGCAGGGAAGTCCACGCTCATTCATCTGCTCTGCCGTTTCTATGATCCTGACAACGGCCTCATTCGCATCGACGGGATCGATATTAGAGATATGAAACAGGAGAGCTTGCGTCAGCATATTGGAGTCGTTCTTCAGGAAACCTTCCTATTCGACGGTTCTGTAGCCCAGAACATTGCTTATGCGAAGCCTGACGCATCTCCAGAGGAGATTATGCGTGCCGCCAAGATAGCGAATGCACATGACTTCATCATCCGAATGCCCGATGGTTATGATACTCGGGTCGGCGAACGCGGAGCACGATTATCCGGCGGTGAGAAGCAGCGGATTGCCATTGCACGCGCAATTCTCCATGATCCGGCAATCCTGATTCTCGACGAAGCTACCGCTTCTGTCGATACCGCCACAGAGCGCCAGATTCAAGAAGCGATGATGAGACTCATTCGTGGGCGCACGACCTTTGCTATTGCTCATCGGCTGTCTACGCTCCGCCACGCCACTCGTATTATTGTCCTGGATCAAGGCAGGCTCGTGGAAGTCGGTTCCCACGATCAGCTTCTCTCGCAGAATGGAGTATATGCAAAGCTTGTGCAAGCTCAACAGGAAATGTCTGAAATGAAAGGGGAGTATCTCTTTGCCTGATGTACATGTCCAAGAACCGCTCCATCAAGCCGAGCTGGAAGAACATATCCGCAACCAGTCAGCGAACAACACTAACGATCATGATCAGTCCGCCACTTCCATAAGCGCATTTGCGGAAGATATCCGCTATTTTCCTCCCGCCGTATCCTTTCGCCACAGTGAAGGAGGCCTGCTGGAGCTTAGGGATGGAGATACGGTAACAACGGAAGTATCAATTTATCGGGCATTTCCATTCTCTCACGCCTTATGCTACTTATCTGTACGAGATCGTGATGGCAAGGAAATTGGCATTATACGCGACTTGCAGCAGCTGGATTCCAGCAGTCAAGGCGCTATTCAGCTTGAGCTGAAGCGTCGGTATTTCATTCCTAGAGTGGAGAGTATTGTGAGCATACATGAGAAGAACAATGTGTGGAAATGGGAGGTTATCACTGATAGAGGAACAATGAGGCTCGAGCTGGAAACTTTACATGAGCACGTCCAGCCTTCACCAGAAGGGGGAATGATTCTACTCGACAGCTTCGGACGACGCTGTATCGTGCCTCCGATCTCTGAACTAGACACAGGAAGCAAGCGATGTCTGAACCGGTTGTTCTAAATTCAAATAAAGCCAGTGCCGGCAGCTTCCACACCGTCACTGGCCTTTCCACCGTTCGAGCTATATTATGACGATCATCTAGAAATGATCGTTTTCATTCGTCTGCTCCCCTCCCCGACTCATCCAAACGAAATCAACTTCTTCCCAGTCCATATCGATTTCTGGTAAGACGAACTGCCCGCCTAATCCACCAATTCTGCCGGATTGTGACATATTCTTCCGAGCGCTAACCGCATGCTCTATTCGGATCCCGACAATCGGGTAACTACGTGTGGCGTGAACACCAAGAATTTGCTCGGCAGCCAGACGGACGCAGCCAACATGCTGCTTCCAGCTCCCCGCTTCATACGGCAGCAGCACCGTTAATTGAATATCATATCCTTGATTCGCCAAGCGCTGCTCAGCCCGGAACAAGGCTTCTGCCTGCATATCGATCCATTCCACAACTGCGCTCGACAGCATGCATTTGTCCCCGTTTCCGGAATGAAGCCACTGCTTCCATTGCTTAAGCTTCAACCACTGCTGATGCAGACGGTGCCGTTCCACTGATAGATCGGAATCGGCCGCAAAGCGCTGAACTACTCCCATTCGCAACTCCAAATCAGCTATACTCGGCAGCAGCTGCATAATTGGGGCATCGAGCAAACGCACATATCCATGTATAGCAGCATGTCGATGAAGGACAGCCAACATATGTTCATATTCGGCCGTCATCAGCGGAAGCAGCTTCTGGAGCGCTGTAGCACGTTCTCCCGCCGTTCCAGCAAGCAGCATCTCACGAATGAGACGAACACGTTCCGACTTCATTAATAAGCTATGACTTGGCGCCAGCAGCAACTTGTGATACCCTGCTTCTGCAGCAGCCTGCACTTCTGCAGAACTGCCGCACTGCGCAACATGCAGGCCATCTAATTGAGGCGAATAAGGGACGAAGTTCTTGTATTCCGTCTCCCGCCATAATGTGCCAACATGATGAATATGCTGCTGATGCAATTCGATAATCCGTATGCCAGCCGTACTGTTGGAATGGCCATGACGCTGGACAACCGTCTTATCCCACTGCTCCGCCTGATTCGAACTAAGCTTCAATGTACAGTACCTCTCTCTCCATCACTGCTGTTTGCTCTCTACAATCGCGCTTATTGCACTCCACATAGTACACCATGACTTTTTCCGTATCTTGCTCGGCAATTATCCGATCGCACCTCTTGCATATGATTGCCCCAAGCAATAGCTGACGACGTTCTTGCTCCATCGGACATTCACCTCTCCCTTCATCTGCATGACGGGCATCCCCTGCCGAATTCAATTGGCTGCATATTTGATGATGATAGCGGATTCAGCCATCCCATTACCATAACTATGACGTCACAATGTATCGTATTCTTGTCGCTGCTTGTACGACTAGACACGAAATAAAGAATTAGTGCATATGCATGAACTGCTTGTGAAACATACTGACAGAAAAAAAGACAAGGAAGCAGATAAAGCATCTCTCCCTTGTCCCGTATATACAATCGCAGTTATTTAATTAGTTCCATTCGTACTATCTGTTTTTGAAGCTTGACGTGGTTTGCCTGTCAGGTCAATATGCTCGTCATACGCTTCGAAACGTTATTCTAGGAACCCTTTATGTTGTAATCTTTATGCTTCCTATTCGATTAATCTTCATCATCCTTGCGCGGCTTCGAACGTTTCCATCTAGTCAACAAGACGATAGCCACACCCGATCCGATCACGGCTAGCTTGAATGAGACCGATAATGGCCCGACTGCAATTGGCAGCAGCAGAGCGAAGGCTGCCAGCGCATGCGCAACGGTACTGGCATATAATGCCGCTTCATGACGTGCATGCACGGGAAGTGGGTAAACTTCCTGCCACACATCATGTCGATGGAAGGCAAACACGGCCCCCATCTGTGTGCCTGCAACGAATACAACTGCTGCATACAGCAGGAGGCTCCACTCTGTAGCATTTGTCCAATATAAAAGCACAGCGCCAATGATGACCAGCCTCAATAAGATGCCCAGCAGCTCACTTCGCACCAACGTCTTCATCAGCAAGTAACGATAGGCAAATGGTTTCCGCAATGCAAATCGATTGCCCATGAAATTGAGCCACGGTCTCGCATATCGACGTTCATCTGTTGCTGGCAGATCCACGAATCCACTCAAAAACAAATAAACCCGTCCCTCATGTGCTTTCTCCGTTTCGAAATGCGCCTCCCATGGAAAACGCAGCGTTCTCCCTGTAACCAACCAGCCTATGTACACCAACCCACTCACACCGATGACAAGAAGCGCAGCAGGCATATTGAGCCACAGCCAACAAGCCGTTGCTCCCCAAGCCCATAGATAACGCACGTAGCGGGCAGCAACTCGACGACGATTGTCACTATAGTGGCGCTCCTTCCAAGCGCCAAATGCAGCAACCACCTTGAGCATCAACAATAGGATCAAAGTAAAGATGAAGTTCTTCGGATTATCCTCTGCACGGCTGTATAACGGCCACAATACACACCACACAGCAATAAGGAGTACTGTTCGCGGCCATAGGCTATAGCGTACGCTCCTCTTCATATAGCCGGACATTCGATGCTCAATGCGCAGCAGAAAGGCAAGATCGGCCGGCCGCAGCAGCGTGCGATAGGTCGTATAGGCAACTGCGGGTGCTACCAGCAGCAGAGCAACCTCCTTAATCGGAAAAGTAGGCGGAATGTGCTCGATAAAGGAAGCATATAACGCCGTCCCTGCCACGAGCACGAATAGCATGAGTGCCCCGAGTCCGCTCTGTATGACGTAGCGCATATAAGGCATGACCTTGCCCCAGAATTCACGCTTGCGGCTTGCCCATAGCTCCTCAGGATGTAGAAGCACCTCTGTCAGACTATTGACGGTGGATGCCTCCTTCATTCGGGTCTGTGTCATCGCTGTACACCATCCACAGAACCAGTAATGCGCTCATCGCTAACCCACGCATAGAACAGCTCCTCCAGCCGCTCTTCTGCCCGCTTGCCTGACTGGGCCTCGTATTGATCGTGCATTCCATGCACCGTGCCCGCTCCGAGAACTTTACCATGATGCAGAAGCACGAACGAATCACAGTAATGCTCAATCGTCGACAAAATGTGAGAGCTCACCAGCAATGATGCGCCCTCACCCTGCACTTGCTTCATATATTGGAGCAGTGATCGAATACCGAGCGGATCAAGTCCAAGGAAAGGCTCATCAATAATATATAAAGGCGGCCGAACAGCAAACGCGCACATGAGCATCGTCTTCTGCCGCATCCCCTTCGATAAATGCTGTGCAGCTTTATCCAGGTGTGCGGTCATATGGAACATTTCCGCAAGCTCCCGTACCCTCTTCTCAAATACCCCTTGTTCGACGCCATATGCGGTAGCCGTCCATACCAGATGCTCGCGCACCGTCAGCGCATCATATAGAATCGGCGACTCCGGTACATACGCAATAGCAGCACGATACGCTTCCGCATCCTCCGCCAGCGTCTTCCCATGTATGGCAACGCTTCCTGCTTGCGGCTCAAGCAGTCCTAATATATGCTTCATCGTCGTACTCTTCCCTGCGCCGTTCAATCCAATGAGGCCAACCATTTCGCCTGCATTCACTTGCAAGGAGATATCATGCAGCACAGGTCTGCCTGTACTGTAACCGCCAGTTAGTCGGTCTATCTTCAATAAAGGCTTCATGCCTCTTCACCTCACTGTTCTCATTATATCGAACAACCTGACAGGAAGCGAATGGATATCCTCTAATCACGACCTTACATTTCTGTCACAATAGAAGCGATTTGTATGAACAATAAAAAGCCGTCTTTTCAGACGGCTTGCTCACACAAGAACCCTATTCATTCCATCAACCCGACTTTCCATTTTCAGTAGAACTTGATTCTTTGCCCTTCTCTTTAGCCTTGCGCGCTTTTTCGTCTTCATGCGCTTTCGTTAACGCTGCCTGCCCCTTGGCTTCCAGTTCTCCAACAGCCTCATCCACGGATTTCTTTTTCTCAATTACGGATTCGAGGGCTTGCTGAACCATACCGTCATAGGTGCTATAAAAATCTCTAGGAACATGTCTGTTCCACCAGCCATAAGCCGAGATGGATTTTGGCTTCAGCATATAGAGCGGATCCGAGCTCTTACCTGCAATATCCTTCTTATACTTCATTCGTGTCGGCAAGCTTCCCATCATGGAACGCGAGGCTGCCTTGGCCATTTCATTGCCGTTGACAAACTTGACGAACTCCCACGCTGCGCGCTTATTCGCTGAGTCGGCAGAAACTGTATAGATTTCAGATAAATTCACATAAGCAGATTCGTCTGGAGACGAAGGGTCGATCGGACCTGTGACGAAGTTCCAGGCAAACTTCTTCGCCTTCTTGTCGTAGGTCGGACGATTATCAATCTCTTGCGCGAGCCAAGTACCACTCATCATCATTGCTGCCTTCCCTTGAACGAACAAGTTATTATTCATAAATTGCGCTTCTTCGCCCTTCGGTGGCATATATACAGCCTTGCTTCGCAGCGCATCCGTTGCCAGTGTAAAGGCCTGTTTCCAGCCATCAGCGTTAATCAGCAGCTTTTCACCCTTCGCATCAAATTGCTTCAAGGATGACGAGCTAACAATATCTTGAAACAGGTTGCTCATGTTCCCATACTCCTGATAATACCCATAGACCTGATCCTCACCGGAACCAATACCGCTGAATCGTCTGGCCAAATCCAAGACATCCTTCCAGCTCATCTTGTTGTTCGGCAATTCAATATGATGCTCCTTGAATAAGTCTTCATTGTAATACAAGACTCGCGTATAAAAGGAAGGAGCGAGGCCATACAACTTGCCGCCCCCCTTGCTTTTAATACGCTCGATAAGGCCTGGCATAAAATCTTCTAAATCGAACTTTTCTTGTGCAATGATATCATCTAGGCTGTACAGCTTCCCGTCTTCGGCAAAGGTCTCAAATATATCCTCGCTCAGAAGCATAACGTCTGGCTTATGTTTCTCTACCATTTTCTTAAGTGCTTCTTGATAGTCGTCGCTCGAATTGAGCTCCTCCATACCAACGACTTCAAATTCGATATCCGGGAATTTAATATTGAAGTAGTTTCCATACTGCCTATAGAATGATTCCTCACTATAATAAAGAACTTTAATCTTTCCCTTTCCTTCCTCTAGCGGCTCAAGCACCGGCTTGTCCCCAAGACAACCGCTTACGAGCAGCATGGCTGCAAGCAGTAAAGCACTCAACTTCCGGAATTTCCATCTCACCAACACACAACCTCCCACCCTCTATTTTCCAATAAGATTTAGTATATCTACCAAACCTCCAATATTCACACAATTGCGTCACAAGATAAGGCGAATATCAGATTTCTATCAACAAAGCCGCTGCATCCATGTGCAAAAAGACTCTCCCTATTCCTGTATTATTGCTTCATCTTATCCAGTGCCTCCTGACCCTTCACCTGCAGTTCATCAAGCAGTTCATCAATAGACTTCCCGTTGGCAAGCACAGCCTGCAGTCCATCCCGCAATAACGGAGTGAGGGCGGAATTGAGCTCCATAGGAACGCGTTGATTGTCCCATATGAAGCGATGATGCGAATTCAGCTTCAATGCATACAAAGGCTCTGTACTTCGCCCTTTCCATTTCTTCATATACTGCATCCGGGTTGGCAGCTTAGGGGGCCTCATATCTGGAGCACTCTTCGCTAACTCCTTGCTATTCATGAATTTAATGAACTCCCATGCCGCACGCTTATTCACCGAATCAGCGGGAATTGCACATATCTCCTCTAGATGTGCATTTGTGGATTCCTCTGGATAATTCGGGTTAATAGGGGCAGTGACCATCCCCCAGTTCATCTGCTTCATATCAGTATTGATTTGACGCCTTTCCAATTCATTTGCTACTGATAGTCCAGTAAGCAGCATCGCAGACTTATCCTGATAAAATGCATCTTCACCTGATATCTTAAGAGCTTGACTTGCCTGATCGGTAAATACAGCGCCACTGCGGATCGCATCCACCGTCATTATCATAATCTGCTTCCAACTATCGGAATGAATTTGCAGCTTGCTGCCTATTGGGTCGGTTAATTGCAAAGTGGATGCCTTAGCTATCTCTCCAAATAGCAAATGGGCATTCGTATATCCGAATGACAACCCATACTGTCCAGTTCTGCCTTCCGATGCAGGTTGTCCAAAACGGGCAGCTAGTTGAAGCACTTCCGGCCAAGTCATCTTGTCCTTGGGAAGATCCACATGATTCGCTTTAAATAGATCCTCGTTGTAATAAAGAACAAAAGTACTAAAGAAAGGAGCTAGACCATACAACTTTCCTCCTCCTATATCCCGAAGTGATTCAATTACACCAGGCATAAAGCCGCTTAAGTCGTACTGCTCTTGCTTCATAATTTCATCCAAGCTGTATAACAGCCCCGTATGTAGAAAATTGTCAAACAGTTCTTCGTTCAAGAACAGCACATCAGGTTTATTTTCCTTAATAAACTGCTCCATCTTCTGGTCCGATCTGTCCATCACATTATTTTGTATCGTAAATAAATTCGTGGTGCTGACAACTTCTATTTCGATATCCGGATAAAGGAATTGAAAATAATCGCCGTAATCATTGAAAAATTGATCTTCATCATCATATACAACTCGTAATTTCCCTTTACCGTCCTTAAGCGGTGCAAGAACAGGCTTTTCGCCATAGCACCCGCTCATAAGCAGTAAAATGACAACTAGCAACCCTATTGATATCCGTTTAATGTTGGCCCCCTCCATTCTGACTTGCTCGGGCCTGCTTCAATAATTCGTTCCCCTTGATGTCCAATTCATTAATTCCTTGCTCCACGGTCACGTCTTTGCGAATCATGCGAGTTAGGACTTGATTTAACAACTTGTCAAAAGGTTCTGTAAAAGAGTCTGGCACATTCACAGGGTATGGCCGTGAATCACGGTCCTGACTCATACGCAGCTTATAGAACGTTTCAAGCTTGTTATAATCCTTAGTTTTCTTGGACAAACCGCGAGTCATCATTTCGAAGGGGAAATATCGCAACCCCCTCTCTACTTTTTCTGGGCCATTTGAGAACTTAATAAATTCCCATGCTTCCCGCTTATGTTCCGCCTCGATAGGAATTGCCATAATATTAGGGATCTGAATATAAGGGGTCTCTCCAGGCCGAAATGGATCGATTGGCGCTGTAACCACGCCCCAATCAAAGGCATAATTGTTGCCTCCTTGAATGTTTCCCCTCTGTAAACTAAACACACTCATGTTCCAATCCAACTTCATTGCCGCACGTCCAGCTAGAAATAAATCCGACCGTTCTTCCTTGATCACTCCGTTATTAGCAATTGAGAATTGAGGACGTATATCCCTGTTCTGAATCGCCTCAACGGTCTGGCTGAATACTCGTTTCCAAGACTCCGATTGGATCAACATTCGCTCCCCTTTGGAATCAACGAGTTTTAGGCCCAAGTTCATAGAAATATCAAATATAGCAGCCTCAATATCCCACACATAGAGACCACTTACTTCATCATTTGAGGATCCCTCATTGCGGAACCGTGCGGCTAATTTCAACACGTCATCCCACGTCATTCCATCATGCGGCAGTTCCACACCGTATTGGTGAAATAAATCTGCATTATAAAATAACACTTTGCCCATAAACGAGGGCGCTAAGCCATACAAGGCGCCCCCACTCTTTTTACGGATCCAATCGATGAGACCTGGAAGAAACGTATCCACATCGAACTGCTCTTGGCGTATTATCGTCTCCAAATTGTACAGCTTGTGCTCGACAGCTAGTCGTTCATAGGCATCAGGCGACAGAAAGACAACATCTGGTCTAACCCGGCTGATGTTCGCTTCCAGAGCCACTATGCTGTCAAGATTCGATGAATATCGTTCATCAAACGGAATTAACTCTATATCAATATTTGAATATTGAATCCCAAATAATCCCCCATAGAAATTCCTAAAAGACATTCTATCCATATTGGTTAGAATTCTGAGTGTAACTTCCTTCTCCTCGTCCAGATCTTTCAGAAGCGGTTTTTCCGAACTGCATCCTGCCATCATCATCGCAAGTACTAACATAGACACTATGGCACGCGTTAATACCTTAGACATAGACATTACGTTCTTCCCCTTCACCTCTGCAGCATCCCTTCAAACGATCAGTACCTATTCTCGCCACAAGAAGGCATGGAGAATAGGTACTGTAACGTCATATATCTATATCATTTGGACAGGTTAGCCACCCGATTTAGTGGATCCAGTGGATTCTGTAGAGCCTGTAGACTCTGTTTTCGTCGAAGACGAATCTCCTTTTTTCTCTTTCGCTAGACGCGCCTTCTCTGCCTCTTTCGCCTTTATCAATTCGGCTTGCCCCTTTGTTTCCAATTCAGCTACCGCTTCGTCTAACGACTTCTTGTTGTCGACGATATCCTGCAACGCTTTCCGCAGCAATTGGTTATAAGGCTCGTAAAATTCCATAGGAATATTTTTGTTGTAGCGCTCAGCGGTAGACTTCGGTTTCAGCAAGTAGAACGGTTCCGTGCTTCTGCCGTCGATTTCCTTGAAATATTGATTGCGGGTCGGAATTTGTCCACTTAACGCTCGGGAAGAAGCCTTCGCCATTTCTGTACCATTGACGAACTTAACGAATTCCCACGCCGCTCGCTTATTTGGAGAATCTGCGGATATCGCGTAAATTTCAGATAAAAACACATTGCCAGACTCATCAGGTGTTGCTGGATCTACCGGTGCCGTGACGATATCCCAATCGATTTGCTTCGCTTCCTTGTCATAACGATGTCGATCCTTAATTTGACGCGCAAACCACGTGCTCTCAATCATCATTGCCGCCTTGCCTCTCATGAACATATCATTACCGAACCGCATCATTTGTCCATTCTCACCATTATCTCGTGGTGGGACATAGACGGCCTTCGACCGTATCGCATCGGTAGCAAGGGTGATGGCCTTCTTCCAACCGTCCGAATTAATAAGCAGCTTCTCGCCCTTCTGGTCTACCAATTTCAAGCCAGAAGTAGAGACAATGTTGTCCATCACACGCTCAACATCCCCATAGTCTTGGTACAATCCAAAGATTTGATTGTCTCCTGAACCGATACCCGTAAATCGCTTCGACAGATCGATGACCTCCTGCCAGCTCATCTTATTGCGCGGGGGCTCGATATTGTGCTCCTTGAACAAAGCACGGTTGAAGTACAATACATTCGTATAGAAAGATGGAGCAAGTCCATACAACGTACCGTTCCCTTTCGCACGAATCATATCAATCAGGCCTGGCATATAGCCTTCCAAATCAAATTTCTCCTGTGCAATGATCTCCTCTATGTTGTACAACTTCCCGTCCTTCGCATAGGTTTCATACATGGTGTCATTCAAGAACAAGACGTCAGGCTTATGCTTATCAAGAAACTTTTTCATTTCTGCTTCATAATCAAACGGCTCATTATCCTTCCGATTTGCGTACATATCTTCTGAGTTTACAACCTCGAATTCAATATCCGGAAATTTCACATTAAAATAATTGCCATACTGTTGATAGAATGATTCCTCGTTATAGTAGAGAACCTTAATTTTTCCTTTTCCCTCATCAAGCTGCTCCAACACGGGCTTCTCTCCGAGACACCCGCTTAACATAGAAGTAATCGTTAGCAGAAATATGACGAGCTTCCATTTCGTCTTCACACACAACTCTCCTTCCTATTTTTCCAAATATCAACAATAAGTATATAGATCATTTTTCCATCATTCAACAATAGAATTGATTTTATGTGAAAGAAATCAATTTCCCCCGCTACTTTCATCCGATCTATAAGTGAATAAAAAAATCCACCATAGAAGGTTCTATGGTGGATCAGTGATGCATCTTGATTCAGATTCTATTATTTTTTATCTTTTGATTTGGCCTTTTGCTCTTCATTCGCTTTATTAAGCATTTGCTGCCCCTTCGTTTCCAGTTCAGCTACAGCTTCATCCACCGTCTTCTTATTATCGACTACCGCTTGTAGCGACGTAGTTACCAATGGCATGAAGCCCTCATGGAATTTCTCTGGAATTTTACTATTCCAAAAGCCTGATGAGGATGTACCCATTTTAGGTTTCAATAGGTAAAATGGCTCTGTGCTGCGGCCATCAATCTCCTTGAAATAGTCCTTGCGTGTTGGAATACGGCCAGACATGGAACGTGCAGAAGCCTTCGCCATTTCAGGCCCATTTATGAACTTGACGAATTCCCAGGCCGCACGCTTATTTGGGGAATCAGCTGCAACCCCATAAATTTCAGATAAGCCCACATTACTTGATTCGTCAGGACTCGAAGGATCGATTGGTGCTGTTACGATGTCCCAATTGATTTCTTTTACCTTCTTATCATAACGAGGGCGATCCCTGAGTTGCTGTGCAAACCAAGTCCCCTCCGTTACCATCGCCGCCTTACCCTGGAAGAACGGATCATCCGACATACTTCTTTGCTCGGAAGATGGAATGCCAATCGATTTGTCGCGCACGGCATCTGTTGCCATCTTAATTGCCTTCTTCCATCCATCCGAATTAATAAGCAGCTTCTCGCCCTTCGTATCGAATAGATTCAATGCAGAGGATGAGACGATTTGATTCACGGCAGATCGTATGTCTCCATAGGGTTGATAATATCCATAGACTTGATTGTCTCCCGAACCGATAGAAGTAAATCGCTTGGACAAGTCGATAATCTCCTGCCAGCTCATCTTGTTGCTCGGCGGCTCTACATTATGCTCCTTAAATAGATCTCGATTATAGTACAGTACATTCGTATAGAAGGACGGCGCCAATCCATATAGAGTACCGTTCCCCTTGGAGCGGATCATATCAATTAGGCCTGGCATGTAGCCTTCCAAATCAAATTTTTCTTGGCTAATAATTTGATCAAGACCATACAGCTTTCCATTTTGCGCATACTTCTCGAACAGCTTATCGTTTAAGAGAAGCACATCCGGCTTATTTTTTTCTATGAACTTTTCCATCTCTTCATCATAATCAAATGGTTCGCCATCCTGATTGTTGGCATACAGTTCTTGATAGCTAACGACTTCAAATTCGATATCCGGGTGTTTAATATTGAAATAATTTCCATACTCGCTATAGAAAGATTCCTCGTTATAACTAATGACCTTAATCTTACCTTTCCCTTCTTCCAGCTGCTCTAGCACCGGTTTTTCCCCGAGACAGCCACTCATTAAAGCTACTACTGTAAGCAGCAGCACCCCTATTTTCCACTTTGACGCCAACTCATTCTCCCCTTCCTATTTGTCGCACAAGAAACAAGATATATGCTCATTTGTACATACCCCTATCTAATTAGACGATATTACCAGCCATTTGGTTTCTTGGATTCAAGAATTGTTCCATGTTTTCTCCATCTTTTTTGTGTTCGTCACAGATTCACCCTAAGTCGAGGATACAAGTGAAAACTCGTATATGTTGTATCTTGAATTTTCCAATGGCAAACACTAGACGTTCATTCGTAGATGAATAATTAGCCTTTTCTTGATTCAACCTAATTTGAATCACATTGTTCCAAGGTTGCAAAGTGCTCGTTTACAAGATGTGATTCGTCTCGATTTTCTTTCTCAATATTGCAGCGAGGCGCAAAAATATACTATCTTATAGTCAACAACTTGGTTCATTAACTTAAACCATTAAACGAATGATTGGAGATATTTCACTGAAATGAGTAAGCAGGAGCAAGTAAATCGTATCAAAGAAGATTTCATAAATTGTCAAAAAGTATTAGTCGCAATTGGCGATGAAACACGTCAAGCTATCTTGCTAGTTCTCATGGAGACAGATTGTCAAACTGGATTGCGTGTAGGGGAAATCACGGAACAAACGCATCTTTCTCGACCTGCGGTATCCCATCATCTTAAAATTTTGCGGGATGCCGGTATTATTGAAATGCGCAAAGAAGCTACAAAAAACTTTTATTATATTAATTTACGTACAAAGATAGGTTTATTAAAAACGCTTGTGCTGGATATTGAAGAGCTAATGCATGACTTTTATTGAAACTATGGAATAAGTATAAATATAGAGTTATATGGAGGAATTAGGATATGAAAGCAATGGTTATCGATAAATATGGAAAAATCCCTATGCGAATGGCAGAAGTGCCCATGCCCGAAATAAATGAATATGAGGTACTCGCAGAAATTCATGCAGCTAGCATTAATCCAATTGATTTTAAAATACGCGATGGAAAAGTGAAGCTGCTGCTCACCTATAAAATGCCCCTCATCCTAGGTAATGATTTTTCTGGTGTCGTAGTAAAGGTTGGAGCAAAAGTAACCCGTTTTAACGTTGGCGATGAAATATATGCCCGTCCACGGAAAAATAATATTGGTACTTTTGCAGAATATATTTCCGTTCATGAGGACGACATTGCCTTAAAACCTAAAAATTTGAGCTTTGAGGAAGCAGCTTCGATCCCACTAGTAGGGTTAACTTCATACCAAGCCTTACATGACATCATGCAATTACAAAAAGGGCAAAAGGTATTGATTCAAGCTGGTGCTGGAGGTGTCGGAACTTTTGCGATTCAATTGGCAAAAGCAATGGGCGCCACTGTTGCAACGACTGCCAGTGAAAAAGGTGCGAACTTAGTAAAATCGCTTGGTGCAGATGAAATGATTAATTACAAGACAGAAAACTTTGAAGATGTATTGAAAGATGTTGATGCCGTATTGGATACACTTGGGGGCAAAACACTTGAGAAATCATTCGGCATCTTAAAAAGTGGGGGTAAAATTGTTTCGGTATCAGGAATGCCAAATGCTCGTTTTGCTAAAGAATACGGTTCAGGATTTTGGAAAACCTTGTTGTTTTCAGCTGCAAGCAAAAAACTGACTGCACTTGAGAAAAAGCATCATGTACAATATAGCTTTTTGTTTATGAAGCCAAGTGGAGATCAATTGCGTATTATTGCAAACTTAATTGAATCTGGAAAAATCAAGCCAATTATTGATAGCGTTTTTCCTTTTGAAGATGCGCAAAAAGCGATGGAATATTCAGAATCAGGAAGAGCCAAAGGCAAAATAATTGTAAAAATTAGATAATGATTACGCAAAAAAAACCGCCGCAGATCCATTATCTGCGGCGGTTCCTCGTTCGAGTTCATACCATTGCTGTTATTACTGGCGCTTTTTCTCTTTCAACCATTTTGGTGCGCCTTTATCCTTGTCCTTGCCAGAACGCTTGTCCTTTGACGGCGGGCGATACCCAGCCGACGACTTGCTTGACGGATGATTGGCAGCTGGCTTCGTCTTCGGACGACGTGATGCATCATTCGGCTCGAAGATGCGACCGTTGTAGAATTCGCGCTCATGGATAACGATTCCGAGCTCACGTTCGAATTTGCGCATAATGAACTGCTCACGATGAGAGATCAGGTTGACGGACACACCTTGACGTCCCATGCGACCTGTTCGCCCTGCACGATGAACATAATGTTCCGCATTCAATGCAGGCTGAGCACTGAAGATATACGGCAGATCCGGTATATCTAATCCACGTGCAGCTACATCAGTAGCTAACAGCAACTGGAACTGTCCCTCACGGAAGCGTCGAAGGACATTCACCCGCTCCTGCTTCGGCGCATCTCCGTATAACGAAGCAACTGACAAGTTCGCATAGCCCAGCTTCTGCTCCCATTCGGCAATCTCAGATGAGTCATTGATGAATACGATTGCCTGCTTCGGATTCCAATGACGAACGAGACGGCGCAGCATATCAATCTTATCGCGCTCCTCGCATACAAATACAAGATGCTCAATCGTATCCGCTATCCGCTTCTCCGGCTCAATGCCAATGTTAACGGGATCTTGCATCCAGCGCTCTGCAAGTGCCTTCACCTCAGCAGGCAGGGTAGCGGAGAAGAACAGGAGCTGACGATCACGCAGCGCGCTGCGCATAATCGAATCAGTATCGCTCGCACCGCCCTTCTGCAGTACATGATCGACCTCGTCCACGACGATGGTGCGCACCTCGTGCATCTTCAGCTTGCGCATCTCAATCAACTCATGAATCCGGCCCGGAGTACCAATGACAAGCTGCGGGTAAAGCTTCAGCTTCTCTACCTGGCGCTTCAATGCCGCACCGCCTATCAGCGACGCAATTTGAATGCTGCTGCCCTCACTGTAATATTCCGCTTCTCGAACAATTTGCATCGCAAGTTCTTGGGTAGGCGCTATAATCACGGCCTGTGTTGATCGTACATCTTGCTGAATCCGTGTTAGGACAGGAAGCAAGTACGCAATCGTCTTGCCCGTACCCGTCTGTGATTGTGCAAGGACATCGCGTCCTTCCAATGCTGCAGGAATTGCCGCAGCCTGCACGGGTGATGGCTCCGTAATATGTCTGGCCTCCAGCCGAAGCTTCAGCTCTTCCCGTATTGCAAATGTGTCAAATGTTGTACTCAACTTGTATCGTTCCTCTCTATGGAAGGCGCTGATTCATGACCAATGAACATACCTTCCCATTGTTCGCTGTACCCATTATATCGAAAAGAAGTCTTCACTCCAACTTTCCAAATGATTGCTCGTTATGATAGCCTAAATATGCACATCCAAAAAAGTAAGGAGGTATCTGCAAATGACCGACAACCTATCCGCTTCATTCGATGCGCTTCTGGAGAAATATGCCGATCTGCTTACCGGACACACTGATGCTGCAACGGTAGAAAAAGTGAAAATGTGGGCGCTCTATAATCATATGCACAAAACAATGCCCAACTTAACCCGTCATTGGAACAATGCCAATCCAGAGGGCAAGGCAGCCGTTCGTGCACTGTTCGAGGAAGTTAAGCAAATGAATGAGGCTCACCGTGCCAATGAAGGCGACGAGCAGTAAGACGAGTAGTACTTGAAGCATGCCAATCGTGCTCAGCACACAAAAAGTCCGCCTTCTCCTGATCCCAATCGAACAGGAGTGGGCGGACTTCGCCATGCCAACCATCGGAATCGCCAATGGTTGCCTATCCTAACAACATCCACATGTTTATTTCTTATTCAACATTTTAGCCGCAATCCGGTTCGATATTCTCGGAAACAACCCATACAGCCGCCCTCCGAGCGCACCAATCCACGGAAGATCCACTTCCTGCTTGCGGGTCTCCATCACCCGAACAATATGCCGCGCAACCTTCTCTGGCTCCATCATGAACCAACGAATATTATTTACATATTGTCCGCTTGGATCTGCCTGCTCGAAGAATGGTGTATTCACAGGTCCTGGATTCACTGCAGATACAGCAACACCTGTCCCTGCCAGCTCCATGCGCAGTGCATTCGTAAAGCCCAGCACCGCGTGCTTCGTTGCCGTATAGCCAGCAGACTTCGGAGACCCAACCTTGCCTGCCATAGAAGCTACATTGATGATATGCCCTTCTCCCCGGGCCAGCATATGAGGCAGGACCGCCTTCGTGCAGCGCACCGTTCCCATGTAATTCACATCCATCATCGCGGCGAACTGCGAGGATGGCATATCTACAGTCCGTTCAAACAAGCCGAAACCTGCATTATTCACCAAGATATCGATACGCCCATACTTCTCCATCACAGTGGAAATTCCGCGCGTCACATCCTCATCCTTCGTTACATCCATCGTATAGACGGCAGGTGAAGGCGTCATCGAGACAGCCGCGACTTCCAACTTCTCTATGGAGCGCGCCGTTAAGATCGGAACGGCTCCCTTCGCAGCAGCAGCTTGAGCTGTCCAAGCCCCAATTCCGCTCGAGGCTCCAGTGATAAGCACAATCTTGCCCTTCAGTTCCATTGATTTACTCCTTTACCCTCCAATCCGCACCATGTCTAACTTATGTACAAAGCAGGTGCAGTTGGTCAGAACTGCGTCGCCGCATTAGGATACAACGTCGACTCTATCACTTTAGCCGATATGCATAAGTACATCAAATCGACCGATTCCATCCAATAATAACGGTACAGCCAAGACCTCTTGAATAGGACCAGGATGATCAGCCGATATGAGCAGCTGGGGAGGTGTTATATCAACGCTGATTCCCTGATTGTACATCAGTGACGTTGCGTTGCCACTAATCATGTTGCCTAGCTCTGAAATGGCGCTCTCACCGATAGCATCAAGGGATGCAAGAGGAGATCCCCCCATCATAGCCGATGCCATTTTCAACGCCACGTCTTCGTTCAAGCCAAATGCCACCTGTCCGGACAACTGCCCCGTCAGACCGACCTGGATGCGAAAGTCATGCGTACCGCTCCAACTTAACATTTGAAGCTCTCCCCGACTGGGACGGACTTGCACAATTTGTTCAATAACTGTGCTTGCCGATTGCAAAAAAGGTTGAATCCATTCGGCTCTCATCTCAGCTATCTTTTCCCCTTTCCGACATTAATGGAGTATATTCGACATATTCCGAACGTCCTATACTTCCACTTTTCTATGCCTATTATACTGAAAACGGTTCAGCCAAGCACTATATGATTTATCATTTTCACAAGAAAAACATATCCAAATTAAGTTTTTGAGTATAAAGAACTACTTCTTTGGGTTTAATTCGACATTTTTCTCCTTTTTTTCTTCTTTGCATTGCCTGCTGCAGGAAACAGCTCTTTTCTATTAGTAGGTAGTCTGCCTTTTCTTCGGATTATTTGATCCTTAATCAATGGATAATATGATCTTTCCAAACTGCCCCGGTTACCAACTACGACGATGCGGCCATTATTTTTAGATCAGTCTCCAAATTCACATTCGCCAAAAATTCGATGATTACATCGGATCCTCTCTCGTGTGTCAAAGACATAATTTTATCCATAAAAGCTTCTGTGATGTGATCGAGTACATGTAAGGCCCCTGAAGCTTGAATTATCGACAAATGAACGTAAATGCATACCGGATCCATTGACCGGAACAAACATTGAAAACATTTCCACTGTCGCTTGCAACAACTCTAGTCACTAGCTTGCGTAACAAGTGTTGGGACAGATTGCTGTAACCTTACCATGAATCCTAAAAATTACAAAATTGAATAAAATATGTAATAGATCTGTAACGAGTACATATGTGTTTTTTCGATATAGTAAGAGAGGTTATTCGAACTTTGATATTTGTATACACGGTTAGGAGATATAGGCACACAAGGAACGAGTAAGAGAATATCTGACACTCACACCCCTTCATCCTCTTCGCTACGAACACGGTTCAACGCAAGCAGGACTCACCTGAAACCTTTACCAGTTTATTATCCAAATCAATCATGTTCCCCTACATCTCAAGAAAGGACATCAAGACTACAATGAAATGGTTATGCATGAGACTTCATCCGAATAACGATTCAGTAGTACGGTTATTCGTCGTGGTCACACCACATATAGGGGGCGTCCAATATGCATGAGCTTCGACGCAACAATAGACGCTACATGCCCGCCCTGGATGGCCTGAGAGCAATTGCTGTTCTGGCCGTCATCGCCTATCACCTGAATCTTGGCTGGGCTCAAGGAGGCTTTTTAGGTGTCGGCATTTTCTTCGTCTTGTCCGGTTACCTTGTAACGGATTTACTGCTTGCCACAAGGCAGCAGCGAGGTGCAATTGATCTGTATACGTTCTGGGTACACAGGGTGCGCAGGCTAGTTCCCGCCATTCTCGTTATGCTGCTGTTCAGCGTTGCTTGGCTAACCATTTTCGATCCTGCGCGCTTGACCAAACTACGAGGGGATATATGGTCAACCTTCGTGTACGGGAACAACTGGTATCTCATTTTTCACAATGTTTCTTACTTTGACAGCTTTGGTTCGCCCTCACCCTACCTTCATTTATGGTCTCTTGCCGTTGAAGGGCAATTTTATCTGATGTGGCCTGTACTACTCATGATTGGATTAAAGCTTGCACCAAGGCGAGGTCAGCTTCTGCTCGGAATTTCAGCGGCAGCAGCTGCTTCTGCATTGGCAATGGCATGGCTGTATGAGCCAGGCACTGATCCAAGCCGTGTATATTACGGCACAGACACGCGAGTATTCGCTCTTCTCATTGGAGCTTCACTTGCTGTCGTATGGCCTAGCAGACGTCTTGCTGCAAACACAGCTCATAAGGCAAGCTTAAGCCTTGATCTAATAGGGGCTCTCGGATTAAGCGCTATGCTCTATATGATTGTAAAAGTAAGTGAATACGATGATTTTCTATATCAAGGGGGATTCGTGCTGCTCTCTATTGTGAGTGCACTTACGATTGCGGCGCTTGCACATCCAGCAAGCCGCTTGAGTAAGCTGCTCAGCTGGGGGCCGCTCGTATGGATCGGCAAGAGATCATATGGCATTTATTTGTGGCATTATCCGGTCATAATTCTCACCAATCCTGAAGTCAATACGAGTGGATTTGATGGGACGCGCGCCATGCTGCAGGTCACCGCGAGCGTGCTGCTCGCCGCCTTGTCGTGGCGATATATCGAACAGCCCATCCAACGCGGCTGCCTCTCCCAACTGTGGCGCAAGCTGCGCGAGCAACCTAATTGTTGGCAGCGGCTATCGTGGAAGCATTGGTCAGTCTCCGCCTGCTGTGTTCTGCTGCTCACCCTTTTCTACGTTGGAATGAGCGGTCGTTCCTTAGTGGATGCCGCCCTAGCCCAATCCGAAGAATCTGCAGCTAACAAGCGGATAGTCATTACGCATGACAATCTGGGAGCTGCATCTAAGGCTCACCAAACCGAACATATCGGCTCCCATGTAGTTAAGGATACGACACCTAAGAAGCCGAAGCGCTCTGATGCTGCTTCTGATCCCATCAAGAAGCCCGGCAGTCCAAGTGCCGATGACCCGTTAGAATCTAGCTCAACTGCCAAGGGAGGCGGGCAGCCTAAAAGCAAGCAGACACAACAGCCGAATCAGCCGTCTCACACAGACCGCGCATCCGACAAGAAGCAGAACTGGTCTATTTCTGCAATTGGTGATTCAGTCATGCTCGATGTTGCTCCCTATCTGAGCAAGCAGCTCCCTGGTACTGTTGTCGATGCGAAGATTGGAAGGCAGATGTCCGCAGCCAGCGATATTATTCAGGGGTTGAAGCAGAACGGCAAGCTCGGCAGATATGTCATCATCGCACTTGGAACAAACGGCATATTTGGTGAAAAGCAGTTAAACAAACTGATCGAATCCCTTTCTGATGTTGAGCATATTATTTTCGTCAATACGCGCATGCCAGAGAAATGGGAAGGCAAGGTCAATGCGTTGTTAGCGAAAACGGCTGCTGCCCATTCCAACATTACATTGGTCGATTGGTACAACGCCACTGAAGACCATGACGATTATTTCGAGCCGGATGGCACTCATCTCGTACCTAAGGGCGCCAAAGCATATGCCGCCCTAGTGGCAGATGCTGTTCGGTCTCTATCTGAAGTTAAGAAAGAACAGCCTGCTCGTCAACCAGGATCAGAACACAGTTCTGGCAAGGAGTCTGTGACACCACCACCTAGCGGGAAAACACCCGCAACAAAACATTCATAACGAAAACCATGCTTGATCCTATAAAAAAATGTTCTAATTGTTTTATCTAATACTTAAGCCAATTATTTACTATCATCTGTAATATTACCTATTACGATTGCTGCAGGGTCTTGCCACATGTATGTAGGGCAGGCCCTTTTTCTTTCCCAACAAGAGATCCCTTCATACCTTACCCCGATTCGCAGCATGAATAACTTGTACGTTATAATAAACATATGAGGGAAACAGTCAATAGTATGACATGCCTTTGAAATACAAGAAAAAGGAGTGTAACTCATGACAATGAATAAACTAACCGAACAAGAAAAAGAAGGCGTTTACAAGGCGATATACAATCGCCGCGATATTCGTACATTCCTTCAACAGCCCGTGTCTGATGAGCTGCTGGTCAAACTGCTGGAGGCTGCCCATCACGGGCCATCGGTGGGCTTTATGCAGCCGTGGAACTTTATCGTCATCAAAGACGCAGAGACCAAGGCGAAGTTGGCAGAAGTGGTAGATCGCGAGCGTCGTGCGCTGGCGATTCACTATGAAGGCACAGATCGCGACACCAAGTTTATGGAGATTAAAATTCAAGGCATTCTGGAGGCCCCTGTTACGATTTGCATTACATGCGATCCTTCGCGTGGCGGGGATCATGTTCTCGGTCGCAACTCCATTCCCGAGACCGATATTATGTCTGTCAGCTGCGCTATTCAAAATATGTGGCTCGCCGCTTACGCTGAGGGCTTGGCAATGGGCTGGGTTAGCTTCTATAAAAAGCCGGATATTCGGCGGATTCTGAACATCCCGCTTCATATTGATCCAACAGCTCTTATCTCTATCGGTTATACAGAGGATTATCCGGAGCGACCACTGCTCGAAGCCTACAACTGGGAGAAGCGGAAAGTATTAAGCCAGCTCGTCTATGACAATACATGGGGCACTTCTTCCAATCTGCTGTAAATCTACGATAAGCAAGCTTCCCAAACTCAATAACAAAGCCGTCCACTCCCCTAGGGAAATGGACGGCTGCTTCTCATCATCGCTCTTCGTAATTGGTCAAACTTTATTTATCCAACAGCCCGCGATGCATGGCCTTCCACACAAGCTGCGAGAACAGACTGTTCGACCAAGCGAACCATGGACGTGTAAATACATTCGGATCATCCGCGAGGAAGCCCTCATGCATGAAGCCTGTATCCGCATCTGTTGCTTCCAGCATATTAATCATAGCGAGCATTTCTTCATCGCTTGCTGCCGTTAATCCTTGCATGGACAACGCCATGTGCCATACATAGCCGTCTGGCGTATGTGGGCTGCCGATTCCTTTGGCAACCTTGCCTTCGAAGTAGTACGGATTTTCTTTGCTCAAAATAAATTTGCGCGTATTTTCATAAATAGGATCACTTGCGTCTGCATATCCAATATAAGGGATGGACAGCAAGCTTGGCGTCCCTGCATCATCCAAGAGGCAATAGTTGCCGAAGCCATCTGTTTCATACACATAAATCTTGCCGTATGTCGGATGGTTGTGAACCCCGTACAATTGGATGCCGTGATTGATTTCCTCTTCCAGCTTCGCCATTTCGCTAACGAACTCTTCGTCACGGAAGCCGTATTTCGCAATTTCCTGCATTTGACGCAAGCTGACCACCGCGAACATATTGGAAGGAATGCTGTAGTGGAAGTCGCATGCATCATCACTTGGACGGAATCCGGACCAAGTCATTCCTGTGTAATTTACAGGCATTCCCTTGCCGTCGTTGCGGATCGTATCAATCGCTGGACAGTTCACACGTGTGAAGCGGTATTGCGATTGCTCGAAGTGATGCTGTTCTGTCTTCCACACGTCCACAATTTTGCGCATAGCGGACTTGAAGTTCGTATCGAAAATATCGGTACGTCCTGTCTCTTTCCAATACATATATGCGAGGCGAATCGAGAAGCACATCGAATCCAGCTCATACTTGCGTTCCCATACCCATGGGGACATCTCAGTCTGGTCATTCGCATCCCAGTGCCAGTCATTCGCAGTCTCGTTGAACGCGTTTGCATACGGGTCAATATTAATATAGAACATGTGACGCTTGATCAAACCACCGATAATGCGCTGCAAATCCTTGTCATTCTTCGCGAAAGGAACGTAATGAATCACCTGTTCCACCGAGTCGCGCAGCCACATAGCGGGAATATCCCCGGTCAAGACGAATGTTGTCCCGTCATCCAGCAATTTAGTCGTTGTTTCCAACGTGTTCGGGAAGCAGTTCTTGAACAGCTTCAACAACTTAGGACGATGCGCCAGCTTCTGTTCCGCTTCTTCCATAACGCGGACGACTGCTTTTGGCAAGTCAAATGCAGGTACATCGATTTTAGGCAAACGAAATTGTTCCATGTTATTATCCTCCACCTGTTCTCCACATGATGTAATTATTCTCTCTTGTCACACTTCGGCAGGCCCGTTGTGGGCTTGTCCCCCGTGGCTCCTTACAGTGTACATGCAAACGCTTCATCTTGCTATACAGATCGAGAAACTTTATCATGTTGCACAAAAATGTTCCACATCAAGATAGCAAATGAGTTCCCATTTCATACTCACAAAGGATTGACATTCCTCTTTATTTCAGGTGAACTGGTAGATAGGCATCTCTTATGCAGCTTCTCACGCAGCTGCATAAGAGGTGCTCCGTAACGAGGAGGGGAACAATGCCCAACGTATGGACGCATTTACTATTCGGCCAAGAGGCGCTTGACGACGCTGGCATCGCCCATTGGATATCGCCCGACTCCCAGAAACGCATGTTCAATATGGGGTGCCAGGGGCCTGATTTTCTTTTCTATCATCAATTTCTGCCATGGCAGCGCAATAAAGTAATGAACGAGCTTGGAAGCGCCATGCACAATAAGCAATGCGGTCCATTTCTGCTCGACTTGATCGATTCCGCGCCCAAGGGAGATATGCTATCTCGCGTATACGCCCTCGGATTTCTGCTGCATCATATCCTTGATCGGAACATGCATCCTTATGTATTTGTACGTTCAGGATTCCGCAAATGGGATCATCAGCGGTTCGAGGTGTTGATGGATACCCACGTGCTGCGCGCCAAGCGCAATATCGCCACATGGAATACACCGGTATGGAAAGAAATCGATACGGGCGGACAGTTCCCGAAAGCAATGGTCAGTGCACTGCATGCCTTAACGGGCCGATACTACCCTGAGCTGTCCAACCGAGTGGATACACGCTATTGGAACGACGCCAATCAAGCTATGGTGCGCGCACAGAAGCTATTCCATGACCCGTCCGGGATAAAGCAGCTTCTGACATGTAAACAAATTGAACCGTTTGTTTACAAGCGGACACCACCAGCCTATGATGTGTTGAATGAAGCACGAAGACCATGGCCAGATCCGACGGGCACAGGAGAAATTCGATCCGCGAGTATATGGGATATGTGGGAAGAAGCCCGTGAAGATGCGGCGCGTGCTGTATCGGCTGCCGCCGCCTACTGGAACATCAAGGAGGAAGCGAATCAAGATCCGCGTACAGTTGCTAACGCGTATGAGACTCTTCGAGCAGCAATTGGCAACCGATCTTATGAGACTGGTCTTCCTCTGGAGCAGGATCGACCCATCATCATCGAAGACCCAATTTGGGATGCGTAAATAACAAGGCTCTCTGAAGCAGAACAGCGATGTCCTCTGCCTCAGAGAGCCTTTTCCATTCGTTATCGTGATTGCGTAACATTCGCGACAATGACAAGATCCCGCTTGAAGCGCTTGCGAAATGCCGTGCGAACCGCATAGGCTTCCGATACTTCAAGCAGTGGCGGTGTCGAGGCGCGCACGTGAAATACGACTTCCTGCTCTTCAATATCACAGGCCACCAATTCTACATCTGAGGCTGCTCCGCGATTGAAGCTTATCGCAAGCCGCAGCAATAGGCTAAGTGTACGCACACCTTCTTTGTCTCCGGGAAGGAATAGCGCCTCATATTCACTCCATGCTTCGCCTGCCTTCAGCTTCTGATCAGCTGAGGCGATGAACGCACTGAGCACGAGCTCGCGAGGAGTCAGACCATATAAATCTGAATGGAGCAGCATATATAGCGCATGCCGTTCTCGTTCAAGCGGAGAAATGACGACTCCACAATCATGCAGCATCGCGCTCGTGTGCATGATCTGCGACCAGTCCCCTCCCAGTTCCATTAGTGCTCCCATATCTTCCACCAGTCGATTGAATAGGATATGGACTCGCTTGGCATGATCTCGCTGCAACCGAAACCGCCGCATCATATTCGAGATGGACAAAGACAGAGGATCATCGATCATCAGCCCTTCCCCCTGAAGCAAATCGAATAGAACACCTTCCCGAACACCCTTGGCGCTTACCGTCAATATAGGCATATCCAATCGTTCCATCACATACGTAATGAACGTAAAGGCTCCCATAAAAATGTCCGCCCGATCCTTGGATAACCCTTGAATCTTCTCTCTTTCCTCCAGCGACAACGGTCTCAGCTTCTCATGCCACTGTTCAACGTGTTCCCGGCTCAGCACGTAATGATGGAGCGAAGCAAGTGGAACCTTAGCCTGAGCCTTATCCATCTTCGCAATTGTCCGTATCGTTCCGCCCACACCAATAAGCGGATATCCCTCTGCTTGCTGCAGCCACTCAATCTGCCCCAGAAGCTTCCCCATATCGGCAGCAAGCCGCAGCCCCTCCTCTACTTCAAGCGCCTCTCTGACATGATATTGGCCTGCCAGCGTTAACGCTCCAATCGGAATGCTGATGCTCTCCTTCAAGGTCCGATCCTGAATGAGCACCATCTCCAAGGAGCCGCCTCCGATGTCGACCAGCAGCGCATCCTTGACATTCATGGTCGATACGACTGCCAGATAGTCCAAATAAGCCTCCGACTCTCCGCTAATTACTCGCACAGACAATTGTGTTGCACCTAGAATGCGGCTTAGGATTAATGCCCGGTTCGTCGCTTTGCGCAGTGCAGCCGTGGCAACCGCGATGATCTCACATGACTCATAACGGCTGCACAACTGCTTAAATAATAGGAGCGTTGAAATTAATTTATCAATTTTATATTCCGGAATCGCTCCATCTTCATCGTACTCATCACCAAGACGAACGACTTCCTTCCATTGGTCTACAATTTGAAATGTCAGATCCTCGCGAATTTCCGCAATCATAAGACGTACCGAATTGGAACCGATATCTACAATGCCCTGATGGCGATTCTGAGTCGGAACCTTGGTTTCTAACGGCTTCTTAGGTCGCATCATATGGCATACTCTCCTTCCTTACTCATCGCAATACGTTGTGTGCACAGCATCCATCATCCACCTACGTCCGCGAAGAACGGCCTGCTGAGCTTATCATTGCTTACATTCCAAAAAAAAGAGTGACATCTCTTGAAATACTTGCAATATCTTTTCATTTTGCCATGCCCTGTATGAAAACTCCATCCGAAAGCGCGTAACATAATGTTAATCTTTTGTAAATCTATGACCTGTACCTGTCAAATCCATTACTCTAGCAGTAGACAGCAATGCCCAGTCTATTGGAAGCAGTATTCACACCATAAGCTGTGTTCATTCCTGCCCGTAAATCGCGAGCGATATAGGTGTGAAGGCATACATGCCGTCTATTTCATTCACTTGTAACGAAAGACAGGGGATATTATGGACAAACCGCTTATTGCCGCAGGCATCGACATTGGTTCGAATGCAATTAAAATGCTTATTGCCGAGCTTGCCGGACCAGGGCAGCTTCGCATTCTTGAGGATGTTAAGCTTACATCCCCGATCGGCGACGATACCTTCACCCATGGTCAGATCCATTCTAAAGCCACGTTCGAAGTATGCCGCGCGATGAAGCAAATGTCGCAGCTCATGAAAGATTACAAAGTGAAAACGTATCGCGCCTGTGCGACGAGCGGGGTTAGAGAGGCAAGCAATCGCGGGTACTTTCTAGATAACCTTCGCCGTTACACGGACATGGACATCGAGCTGGTTGATAGCTCTGTCGAACGATATTTGACCTATGTCGGACTGAATATCGGCGTTGAACAAATGCCGCAGCTGCGTGAGGAAGGATTGCTGGTCGTCGAAATTGGCAGCGCCGGTGTCCAGCTAAGCGTATATGCATCTGGAAGATTGCAATTTTCCGAATATGTTCGCATCGGTATCTTGAAGCTGAAGGAAGTGCTTGAGTCCTTGCGGGGCGAGTCGCTGCATTATTCCAGCGTTCTTCAGCAATATATTGAAAGTCAACTGGACATGCTGCGTCGCCGTATGTCTTCCTATACCATCAATCATCTAATTGTCCTCGGCGGAGAAGCCTCCACCTTGGCGAACAAATATGGAGAGCGAGGGACAAGCTCAGTCGGTAGCTTGCCACTGCGATCCATCGCAAGAACAACGCTCCAGCGCCATTTGTTCGAATGGATGCAAGCAGGCACTGCAGAGCTATCGCACAAATTCCATATTGATGAAGAACGCGCCTCTCAGCTCATCCCAACAGCTATTATTATGTCAGAGCTGCTCAAAGCAACGGCAGCAGAGCGACTGCTTCTGCCGGATGTCTCCTTACGGCACGGCGTCCTTCACGAGATGTCACTCTCAGCACATGATCAGTCAGCTTCGCTGCAAGCGTTGTATATCGAAGATATGACGGCGTCCGCCTTCCATGCTGCCGAACGCGTTCAGCTTGATACGGAGCACTCCAGACAGGTTCGAAGACTCGCAAGCAAGCTCTTTGATCGCTTGAACAGCTTATTTCGCATGGACCCATCTCACAAATTATGCTTGGAGCTGGCTGCTATCTTGCATGATATCGGCAAGACCATATCCCAGGAGGGCCATGCCGCCAATTCATACCATATGATTAAAGCGATGGACTGGCTAGGTCTGTCTGAGAAGGACAAGGAGCTTGTCGCAAGTATGGCACTATACCATCCGCGCAGTGCTCAAGTGCCTCTGAGACCGGATATGAGTGAACAGGAGCAGTTGGTACTATCCAAGCTCACCTCTATCCTCAAGCTAGCCGATGCGCTCGATATTGCCCACCAACAGAAAGTTAAAGATTTCACCATCCATATTAAAAAAGGCACTTACATTACGATGATTCCTACCTATGAGGGCAGCTTGGAGCTGGAACGGTGGGCCTTCCAACATGAAAGCTCATTCTTCGAGCAAGTGAGCGGGTATCCTGTCCTACTAAAAGGATAGCATCCCTCTCATCTCCCCAATGACCATGTCATGCTGAGCTACAATCGTTCATTGTGCAAAAAAGGAGAGGTTTCATGATGGCTCGAACATTTATTAACCGCGAATGGAGCCTATTGGCTTTTCATCGAAGAGTTCTTGAAGAAGCGTATGACAAAACGAACCCGTTGTTAGAAAGACTGAAGTTCCTAGCCATAAGCAGCTCCAATATGGACGAATTGTTCATGGTGCGTGCTGCGTCCGTCATTGATCAAATGATTGCAGGCTACGACAAACGCGACCGATCAGGCTGCACACCGCATGATACGCTCGAAGGCATCAAGTCTGGTGCTGCCGCAATGGTCGAGAAGCAAGCCTACATATACGGTCAGCTTCGAAGGAAGCTGCGCCAGCACAACATTGTAATCAAGCGGCCGCATCGATTGTCGATGAATGAGAAGCACTATCTTCGCAGCTACTTTATGGAGCAGTTGTTCCCTGTGCTCACTCCGATGGTCGTGGATCAAAGCCGGCCGTTCCCGCTCATCCAGAACAAGAGCTTGAATATTGGATTGATCGTCCGCAATACGGACGAGGAGGAAGATGTGTTCGCGACAGTAGCAGTGCCTGAAGTATTGCCTAGACTCGTAAGGCTACCGACAGGCACGGACAAGCAGGAGTTCATCCTGCTCGAAGACGTCATCAAGCTGCATATGGACATCTTGTTCCATGGCTATGACATTGTCGATATGAAGGCTTACCGCATAACGCGCAATGCGGATCTGGACATAGATGAGGAAGGCGCAGAGGATCTGCTCAAGGAGATTGAGGAATCGCTCAAAATGCGGAAATGGGGGAATGTGGTTCGGATTGAGGCGGAGGAAGGCATTAGTCATGAACTGCTTCAAATGATCACACAGGATGGAGAAGACGAGCCGCTCGGCGGCGTATACGAAATCGCCGGCCCTATCGACTATACATTCCTGTTCAAGCTGATCCAGCTCGTTCAGAAGCCAGGGCTTCTCTATCCAAACCATCAGCCGCATCAGCCCCTTCAGGACGGGGAGGATGTATTCACCTGGATTCGCCATCAAGATCGTCTGCTGCATCATCCCTTCGACAGCTTCGATACTGTCGTTCAGCTTGTAAGAGCAGCCGCACAGGATCAAGACGTATTGGCCATTAAGCAAACGCTGTATCGGGTATCTGGCAATTCTCCGATCATTGAAGCTTTAATCGCAGCTGCAGAGAATAAAAAACAGATTACGGTACTCGTGGAGCTGAAGGCCCGCTTCGATGAGGAGAACAATATTCACTGGGCGAAGCGGTTGGAGCAAGCCGGCTGCCATGTTATCTATGGATTGATAGGATTGAAGACCCACTTGAAAACACTGCTCATCGTTCGACGCGAAGAGGACGGTATCCGCAGATACGTTCATCTGGGTACAGGCAATTATAATGATGTGACAGCCAAGCTGTACACGGATATGGGGCTGCTGACCGTCAATCCCCAGATTGGCAGCGACGCCTCAGTGCTGTTCAATATGCTCTCTGGCTTCACCGTGCCATCCAGCTTAAATCAATTATGCGTTGCTCCTTTGTTTTTGCGCCATAAGCTGGAGCAATATATCGAATATGAGATTGAGGCTGCGCGGAAAGGCCGCAAAGCGCACATCATTCTCAAAATGAATGCGCTGGTGGATGAAAAGCTCATTTCACTGCTGTATAAAGCTTCGAAAGCCAGCGTACGCATTGAGCTCATCGTACGAGGCGTATGCTGCCTCCGCCCAGGTGTGCCGAATATGAGTGAGAATATAACGGTACGAAGCATAGTTGGGCGATTTCTGGAGCATACCCGCATCTTCTACTTCGAGCATGGCGGCAAGAACAAGGTACTGCTGAGCAGTGCGGACTGGATGCCGCGCAACCTCGATCGCCGTGTCGAGGCCATGTTCCCAATTGAGCATTCGGAGCTGAAGCAGCAGATTATTCAAATCCTTCATTGCTATTTGGCAGATCAAGCGAAAAGTCGATTCCTGCAGCCTGACGGCACGTACCGCAAGAAAGCCGCAAAAGGCATGCAGAAAATGCACGCGCAGGAACAACTGCTGAAGCGAGCTGGGGATCGAGCTGAGAAATCAATGAGCCCGGCCACCCTTCCCTTCCAGCCGCGAACACATTCAACAGACGAGCAGGCAATGAATGAAGTAGCCGCAACGTCACAATTCTAGAAAAAAGGGCTATTTGTATTGGAGAGCATCCCACGAGCTTATGTCGGGCGCTCTCCTTTTTTATCGAATGAGCATGCAATTCTATCGAGTTAGGCTGGAGCAGCAATCGGAACATACAATTTGACTTCGCAGTAATGTTCGTTAGCTACTGAGACGTCAATCGATTCGAAGAAGAAGGAATCCGCTCGGACATACCCCGAGTTCGGCAGCCACTCCTCATTGATGTATGACCAGATCATGCTCAAATGTTGATAGGTGAGCTGGTTGGGATGGATGTCTCCAATATATTGAAACACAGCATACTTATGCGTCTCCACCCGTTCACCGCTCATTCCGACTGGAACTTGAGTGGCTGCGGATACCTCAACCGAAGGAAGATAAGAGTTCGAGTCGGCGTCTCCCTCCACCCATCTTGTCAATCCAATGTACGTATCCGGATGCAGCGCATTCGGAATCTTATCCTTCACATGGTAGAAAAATTCATTGCCGGTTCTGTTCGCAGTATGCTCATGCCAATTCGTCTCCGGAGAAAAATAGTGACGGCTGCCAACTAAATGGAAGGCCGGCTTCAACACGAATCCTGTCTCGAAAACGATGCCATTGTCCAACTGGATAAATTCGGCGATGTTGATTTTTTCAGTAAGATTAACAGTAAAGCACCCTTTTCTGAACTTAGACGGCGTCATCCCATATTCACTTACAAAAGCCCGTATATAAGACTGTTCGTATTCGAAACCATATTCCTGGGCGATATGTAGAATAGGATAGGTGCTATGCAGCAGCATATCCAGACTAGAGGCCAGCCTTCTCGCCCTTACATAATCCATCAACGGACGGCGTGCAACAGCACTCATCGCCCGATGCAAATGGTATTTCGATATATAGCAAGCATCCGCAATCTCATCCAATGTTATTTTTCTGGACAGATTGCTCTCTATGAATTCCGTCGCTTTATAGATACTACTCACCAGGTTATCCATGGATCATTCTCTTTCTGCAATTTATCGTTTCATCCCCTGTTAAACCTAGACGTAGATTGACTCCCCTAAATTGAGCAAGATTCGTTCATTTCCTTACACGGCTATCTCTTAGAATGTAATAAAATATTGGTAATGGGGTGACATTCATGAACGTGCAGGAACTGGCCAAGTATTATAAGATTGGGAACTTCCCCCCACATCTCGAACAGTATCTCCCTACAGCCTTACGCTCACAACTTCAAGAAATGAACACTGAAGAAATCGAAAGCTTATTAAATCAAATCATGCGAAGTCCAATTGACCTGTCTCGCCAATGGAGTCATGAATTAGTCGAATTTTATTACTCTGCAGCTTGGTACCATTTACTTGTTGAGCTGGGTATCCAATCCCATGCATCCCTATACGAAATAGCTGCAGGTGATACGGTATGTATTCCAAGAGCACTGCACGCATTCTCCAGCGGTGCAACCTATGTGACAGCAAATCTGAATAAAGAGTTATCTCAACAGTTCAAGCACAAAACGGCTGACTTGGACATCCAAGTCAAAATTATTGAAGATAACGGGAACAATTTATTGCAGTATTATGAGCCTCATTCTTTCGAAGTCATTTCTTTCCATCATGCGATAAATGATATTATACAAACGATAATTGCAGATATCGAGGGTATCGATACCGTCAACAATAATTGGTGGGATATCGAGCCTCAATTACTTCAAGCTGTGATGAGCTATCACAATCGAGGAGAACTTCGAAAGGCAGCCTTTGAGCCATTCATCAACATTATCGATACCTGCATGAGGCTGTTGAAAAAAGGGGGCTATCTCATTTTTGACAACTGCACCTATGCTGGATATGAGCAAATGGGGTATTCTTCAGAGTTCCACAGTGCATATATTCAATTGGTCAGAGAGTGGATTGCTGAGTCGAACTTGGGACTGAAAGAGGTTGAGTTGGAATCGTATGACAAGCAATGGTGGATGATTATGACAACGTAAGCACAACTCCTTCTATTGGATGTGCTGCTCACGAACACAACAGCCCTATGCCGGCGCGAGATCGGCGTAGGGCTGTTGCTCATAGAAAAACTAATTATGTAATGCTAGGAAGCTTATTTCAGAAAACACACATCCGAAATATTAATGCACAGGTATCCCCTTGCCCCCAGAAGCATCTGTATTCCAAGTATCCTCCTCCATCGCTGCTTCCTTGCGTCCTTTCTCAATATCTACAAATGCAAGCAAAATAATACCGATAATGAAGAAGACCAGGATAGACAAGATTGCCAGGCGTGTAGAACCGGTCATTAAGCCTACCATGCCAAAGACGGCCGGACCGATGGAAGCAGACACCTTGCTCGATAAACTGAGGAACCCGAAAAATTCAGATGCGCGGCTAATCGGCACCATCTGACTGTAGACAGAACGCGCCACTGCCTGACTTCCCCCTTGCACCATGCCAACAAGGAAGGCCAGGATGTAGAAATGGAGCGCTGTTGTCATAAAATAACCAAAGAACACGATGACGATATACGTACTGAGTGATACGTACAAGGAACGCTTAGAACCTAACCTGCGGGCGAACTTCGCAAACAAGTAGGTGAACGGGATTCCGACGAATTGGGTAATAAGCAGCGCAATAATGAGATGGCTCGTCTGAATGCCCATCCCAGCACCATATATCGCCGCCATTCCGATAATCGTGGAGATGCCGTCATTGAAAAACCAGAAGGACACCATATACTTCAATAGCTCAGGGTAATGCTTCACCCGCTTAATCGTTTGAGCTAGCCGGCCGAAGCCTTGCTTCGTGTAATAAGACACTGATTTCCGATCTGTACGGGCAGGATCCTGCAAGTGGCGGAATATTGGCAATGAGAAGAGCAGCCACCATATTCCTACGGACAAAAATACGGTCTGCGTGGCAACGAGCTTATTCGGAAACCCTAGCATCTCCCATTTCTCAAGCATGACAATGTTTACCGCCAGCAGCACACCGCCACCGATGTATCCGTACATGTACCCTTTGGCAGATATTTCGTCCCGCTCATCTGGTGCTGCAATCTCGGGCAAAAGAGAGTCATAAAACGTATTGCCTCCAGAAAAGCCTATCGTCGCCAAAATAAACAGTACTGACACATACAGCCAATCTCCATTTCCCGCGAAGAACAGAAGCATACAAGCCACCGAGCCGCAAATCGCAAAGACGCGCAAAAATGCCATCTTGCGGCGTGATAGATCAGCCATTGCTCCCAATATCGGAGACAACAGTGCGACAAGGATCATGCCGATCGTCTGTGTAAAAGCCCAATAGCTCGTCGCCTCATGATTCGGAAGTCCTGAAGCAGCCACAGACTGATAAAAGATAGGGAGAACTGCCGCCAACATTGTTGTCGCAAAAGCGGAATTCGCCCAATCATACATCATCCAACTGCGAACCTGTTTCGAACGCATTGTTTTCCCCCTAAGCTATAACGTAACGTTGTTGAGAACGTCTTCATTTCATTGTGCGGCATGGCCTGCGCGGCGGTCAACTATTTCAATTATTAAGTTTTCATATAAGCTGCCGCATTGGTAAACATTGCTCATCGGCATAGCTTCCTTAACTAATCTAATGTATAATGAGAAAAACATTTTATTAGTACAACAAAAGCGATAAATTGTATTGAAGCTCCGTTCTCACACCCTATTTCGGATTTTACATATTCACCACCATGTACACATCTCACACCATATTTTAGTCCTATGTCAAAATAGGCAAGAAAGGGGGAAACAGTCATGAATTTAAGCCAGTTGGAAACACTAATTACCATTTCCAAGACGATGAGCTTCCGCAAGGCAGGCGAATTGCTTAACCTGACTCAACCTGCCGTGTCTGCTCAGATCAAAAGCTTGGAGGATGAGTTCAAAACGGTGCTTATTGACCGCAACCAACCTGTCACCCTGACAGACAGCGGCAAAGTATTTTTGGAGCATGCAACGCGCATCTTAGATATCGTCGACGAAGTTAAACAGAAGCTGAGTGATTTGAACCAAATTCCGCAAGGGCATATTGTTCTAGGTACAACGACTTCGATTGCTATTCAAATCCTGCCGCGGATTCTTTCCTATTTTCAGGATCAATTCCCACTCATTAAGACGACCATTATGTCCATGTCATCCTCACAGATCATGGCCCATATCGAGAATGGCACCGTTGATATTGGCATCGGATATTTGAACGAACCGAATCCGAATCTGAATACGTCTGTGCTCTACTACGATTCGTTCGAACTCGTCGTCTGTCCAGACCATCCGCTGGCCAAGCATGAGCATGCAACGGTTGATATGCTGAAGGAAGTTCCGCTCATTCTATTGTCGCCTGATACTGTAGGCCGCAGGTTCGCCGAAGAAACCTTCCGCCAATACAATATCACTCCTCATATCGTTATGGAGTTATCCAGCAGTGAGGAAGTGAAGCGGATGGCCGAGTTGAATCTTGGAGCGGGTATCATTTCCAAGCTATCAGTCAGCAGCGAACTGCGCCGCGGCACGTTGAAGATCGTTCAAATTCATGAACTCGAAACCGCTCATCCTGTTGGGGTTATGTATCGCTCAGGCCGTTACTTGAATTCTGCCATGCAGCAATTCTTAAATGATTTGAAGGGCATGCCTGAAACCCAGTTCATCGGCTCCGAGTAACGATACCGCTCACTTCGTAGATATGACACTACCATTCAATGAACAGGAGGGGAAGCTATGAAATTCGATTTGCACACTCATCATTTTCGCTGCGGTCACGCAGATGGCAACATCCGTGAGTATATTGAGGCAGGGATCGCCCATGGACTTCAAGTTATTGGTATATCCGATCACACGCCCTATTTCGGCCAGGATGAAGATCATCCGCACCCGAATATTACGATGGCCAAAAGTGATTTTCACAACTATGTAGACGAGGTGCTGCGCCTCAAAAAGGAATACGAAGGCCGCATCGACGTGCTGCTGGGCATCGAGTCAGATTATTTCCCTGAACATGCGGAGACCTATCGCAAGACGCTTGCAAAATATCCGTTCGACTACATTATTGGCTCCGTTCACAGCACAAATGGCGTCAGCATTTTCAATAAAAACAGATGGAAGAAGCTAAACGCCGAGCAGCAAATTGCTGAAAAACGGACCTATTATGAGATGATTCGTGATTCTGCTCGCACAGGCATGTTTCAAATTTTAGGCCATATTGACGCCATGAAGGGCAATTACCCCCCGTTCTCGGACATTCAAGCCCCTGACATTATCGACGACACCTTGAAGGTCATTGCAGAATGCGGCGTTGCCATCGAAATCAATACATCTGGGAAAACAAAGCTGAGCGGCGGCTGGTATCCAGCGGACGCCATCTTGGAACGTGCCCTTCATTTCGGAGTCGAAGTTAGCTTCGGCTCGGATGCACATAAGCCTTCCCGCGTCGGCGAGGACTGGGAGGAAGTCCGCTCCCGGCTGAAGGACATCGGATTTACGTACTGGGTGTACTATAAAGAGAAGCAGAAACAGGGCGTACCCATTGATTAACTTGTCAGGAGGCACGACCATAGTTCGATTATTATAGTTATATATCACGCGCTAAAGATGCTTCTGGGGCATAAGGAACTTCATCGGGATACGAAGTTCATGCAGTGCTCTGGCTGCATCTTTCTTTTATGATACGGAGTTAAGGACAAAAAAAAGGGATCTGTATCTCACAGATCCGTCTCAAGGGATATATATTCATCAAAAGGGGGTCTTGTTATTAATATACCCTCTGTACATTAACCAACGTTAACAGGAATATTACCATTGTGTAACAAATCATTAAGCCTGTGTTAAACCGCCCTCTGAACTCCCTTACGAGCAGACTTCTCTGCAGAAGATCGATTCACCACAATGATCCCTGCAACAACAAAGCCAAGTGCTGCCAATGTCCCACCATTCCAAGATTCATTCAACAGCCATGCGGATAATAGTACTCCAAACAACGGAATGAGGAAGAGGAACATCGATACTTTCCCTACCTGATTATATTTCATAATCAAATTCCACAAGCTGAATCCCGCTGCCGACAAGAAGGCCAGATAGAGGAGCAGCAGCAAGGATGAGGCATCCCATTGAAAGGGAGCGAAACCAGCACGCCATGCGCCTACCAGAATAAGCCCAATTCCCCCTAGGGCCATCTGGCGTCCAGTCAGCCACAATACCGGCAAATCACGCGACTCATGGCGCGCCAGCACATTCCCTATCGCACCGAACAATGCCGATAATATCAGGCACACATCACCAATGCCAAATGACATACCTGCGCCGCCTGTATTACTGAAGGTTACAATAATAACGCCCGCGAACCCCAAGCCTAATCCGAGTATCTTGCCGAATGTGAAGCTTTCACTGCGATCAACCATCCGTGCAATGACCATTTGGAAGAAGGAGGTTGCGCCAGTAATAATCGCGCCTTTCATTCCGGTACTTAAACTTAGGCCTATATAGAAGAAAATATACTGCAAAAAAGTCTGTATGACTGCAAGACGTGTGACTCGCCAGCCAACACGCCGAGACTGACCGTAATGAACCCCATCAGCTCGCGTTCCACGATTCATGCAAGCAGTCAATAGAATGAGCATAAGTCCAGCCAAAGCAAATCGATATCCTGCAAATACCCATTGTTCATAAGCCGCGTCCGAGCCAATCTTGAGTGCTTCATACCCAAGCTTAATCGCCGGCATCGCGCTTCCCCACAACAATGTAGCAATGATCGCACTTACGGTCATGCCTACAGGGTGAGTGAACCATTTCTGCGCTGTCACTGATGTATCCACCTTTCGTGCGGCTTCCGCCGCCTCTTGTCCATAATGCTGCGAGTAGATCATGCTCTGATCCGCTACGCTCACATTAAGTTCTAGTTGAATGTGCAACAATAATGCCGCCCTAATTAGGGCGGCATCGTCATTGACCTATTCTATCCTAGCATGAATGTACGCTGACAACAATCATTTCCAGTAATTATTCTTCGTTCTGTTGCAGCCCGCGATATACCCCGGTACGCAGCTCTCGCACGTACGGCTTCACTCCAGGCATATCACTCATTTCCGCAGCTCGAACAGCCTGCTCAATATCATAGGGAACTCGGTGGAAATGTATAGAGAACTCACTTTGCTGAACTTGCCCAAAATAGCCCTCCAGCATCACATAAGAGGCTTGCGTCATGTCCAGCGGGTTGCCAACACTACCGCAATTCACTAACGTATTCCCTCTAAAATGCTGCAAGAATGCATTATGAATGTCCCCATAAATGACCACGTCTGGTGATTGGCATGGATGGAGCGGTTCCGTCAATGATGCAGTGAAATCGAACATGGCCAGACGCTTTTCCGGTGCATCCCATGGTTGCACACGAGTGAACACACTCTGTGGGGAAGCATGGAACAGGCGAATATGACGCCCACTCATATTGAAGTCATAAGAGAAAGGAAGCCGTTCCAGACGGGCTAACCGCTCTGAACCAAGCCGCTGTGCATGCCAGCGGAATTGCTCGTCATCTTCAATCTGCCGAACAAGCTCATCCCAATTCCCTTTGACGATTACATCGCAATATTCAAACAACATATCAACAACTTCTACGGGGTTTGGCCCTTTCCCCACTAAATCGCCTAGGCAGTATATTTTATCAGCGCCTTGTCGCTGAATATCATTAAGCACGGCTTCTAGCGCCTGTAAATTCCCATGTATATCGGAAATGATAGCTATAGACTGCATGTCGCTTCGTCTCCTCCCTAATATCAGCATTATACACCCTAAGGGGATAAGCCGAATACTACTGATCATCACGAATAGCCATGTGACCCTACTCCTACTAATATATCTTTGCTATGCCTCAAACGGGCTACTTATGCATAAACCTTATCCAATTGATCGCAAGGTAAGCAAGGTCCATTCCGGCGGGCACAGCAAGCGAACGGGCAGAAACGTCGTCCCCAATCCTCTGCTCGTATAAATGTGAAGTGGGCGATCCGGTCTATCTACACGCTCTAGCATGTATAATCCATCTGGGTACCGCTCACCTAAAGTTGGAAGGAACAAGGGTCCCACCAGTGGCACACGAACCTGACCTCCATGACTGTGACCAGACAATTGAAGATCAACTTGATAGTTAAGGGCAACCGTTCCCCAATCCGGTTCATGGGCGAGCAGAATACAACACATCTTACCCGATATCCCTTGCATAGCACGCGTCATATCAGGAATCCCTTCCAATGCGTCGTCGATTCCCGCCAGAGCGAGCACTTCATGATTCCGCCTGAGTATCACATTGTCATTCCGCAGCACGCGGATTCCTGCCGTTTGCAGCGCATTCTCCACAGCTTTTGCGCCTCTTCCCCGATAGTCATGATTGCCAAGCACAGCATAGGAACCATATGGTGCACGCAGTTGGCGCAGGATTGGTACAATCTCGGCTGGAACCACATCCCCATTATCAACGATATCTCCTGTAATGCATATCACATCCGGTTGATTGGCTTGTACATCTTGGACAATGCTCGCAAGCTTCGATTCACTTAGATGATGTCCGTAATGGATATCTGATATATGCGCTATGGTCAGCCCATTGAAGGAAGCCGGCAGTCCGTGAATATCCAGCTCAAGCTTACGCTGCCGAATATTATTAGGCTCAATGAATCTGGCATAGCCCCCAACCGCCATAGGCATTGTTATTACTGCCCCTACCATCATGCGCAGTAAACGCCGTCTTCCCGGATTCGCAACTGAATTCGGATTCGTGTCTCTCGTCATTGGAGATTTTATAGCTATCCCCTACCTTTACCTCTTGCATTCAGTAAACGCCGATTCCTATGTATGACTATCCTGTCTCGTCCTTTTATTATGAATCAGCTCGGTATTCAATGCAAATCCTAGTGAGGGTCGATTTATCCATGTTCCCATTCGTTTGGAGTAAAGAGCCTGTTTGGCTATCAGAGCGTATTGTGTCACATCGCACCATTCCTATTTCGCTTCTTCTATACAACAACTGCCGACCACTATAATAGGGCCGGCAGTCCATTGCCTGTATCGCTCTCCACGAATTGAATGCGCTTCCATTATCCTGGTGAATAATACTCCACATACGGCTGAGCTGCATGCTCAATTAGTGAATCTAAACGCTTACAAAACATTGAAACACTCGTTCTCCAACGCTGAAGCCTTTCCCTCTCCATGATGGAAGGCCCAATTCCGAAATGCTCCTCCATGCATTGTTCCAGCGCCTCTTCCATCATCTTCATGTCCGAGTTGGCAGCACTAAGCTTGACTATGTACGCGGTAAGGCAATCGTATTCATCGTCCGGCGCCCCAAGCGCCCGCAGTCCTAGTGGATCCCACTCGTCCACCAGCAGTTTCACCTTACTGAAGAGGCTGTTCTCGTACCAGCTGTTCGTGTCCTGTATTGGCAAATGGACTATCAACTCGGCACCCCCTAGTCATCTTCACAAGCTTCCAGCGCACATTCAAGTTGTTAACCAATACTATAATCGAAAATTCAGTTTTGGAATACAAATTTTTCTTAAAAATTTTTTGCTTCGTTTTGACTTGTTTCACGCTCATAACGCCATACGTGGATATCCGAATTATCTGGTACAAAAAAGCGCCCCTATTCGGGGCGCTCCTACCTTACTTTATTGCATAAACCAGCGTTTGAACATCAGCTTCGTTGTGTCTTTATTCATCTCAGCAATAGATGTCGTAAGCGGAATTTCCTTCGGACAAGAACGGACACAGTTCTGGGAATTGCCGCACCCTTCAATACCGCCGTCCTCAAGCAATTGTTCCAAGCGCTCGTCCTTATTCATTTCTCCTGTCGGATGCGCATTGAACAGTCGAACCTGCGAGATCGGAGCAGGCCCGATGAAGCTCGTCTTCTCATTTACATTCGGACAGGCTTCCAGGCAGACACCACAGGTCATACACTTCGACAATTCATACGCCCATTGTCGCTTCGTCTCTGCCATACGAGGCCCAGGCCCGAGGTCATACGTACCGTCAATCGGAATCCATGCCTTGACTTTCTTCAACGCATCGAACATACGCTGACGGTTGATCACGAGGTCACGAACAACTGGGAACGTCTTCATTGGAGCAATTCGAATCGGCTGTTCGAGCTTATCGATCAACGCGGAGCAAGCCTGTCTCGGCTTGCCGTTAATGACCATAGAACAAGCTCCGCACACTTCTTCAAGACAGTTCGATTCCCAGCATACCGGAGCAGTTGATTTACCGGCTGCATCCACAGGATTTCGTTGGATTTCCATTAGTGCGCTAATGACGTTCATATTCGGGCGATATGGGATCTCGAATTCTTCCGTGTACGGCTGCGCGTCCGGCGCATCCTGACGTGTCACGATCAACTTGACTTTTTTGGATTGTGCCACAGCTTCCGCCATCGTTATTCCCCTTTCTTCTTGTTCGCCGTATAGTCACGCTTGCGCGGTTTGATAAGCGATACATCCACGTCTTCGTATGAAATTTCAGGTCCCTCTGGGGACCATGACGCAATTGTCGTCTTCAGGAACTGCTCATCATTGCGATCCGGGAAATCAGGCTTGTAATGTGCCCCACGGCTTTCGTTGCGAAGCAGCGCACTCTTCGTCATGGCTTCCGACAGCTCCAGCATATTCCACAACTGACGAGTGAAGGCTACCCCTTGGTTGCTCCAGCGAGCCGTATCCGTCATGTTGATTTTGCTGTAACGCTGCTTCAATTCCTTAATCTTGTTGATTGTATCTTCCAGCTTGTTATTGTAGCGAACGACAGTCATATTGTTGGTCATCCATTCGCCCAGTTCCTTATGGATGACGTACGCATTTTCCGTACCGTCCATCTTGAGCAAGTCCTCATACTGGGACGTTCTCAGCTTTGCTTCACGTTCAAATACGCTTGCCGATACATCCTCTGTCGCTTTGCTCAAGCCACGGACATACTCTACTGCTTTAGGTCCGGACACCATGCCGCCGAAGATCGCTGACAACAGCGAGTTCGCTCCAAGACGGTTCGCTCCGTGGTACTGGTATTCACACTCACCTGCTGCGAACAAGCCCTTGATATTTGTCATCTGGTTGTAGTCGACCCACATGCCGCCCATTGAGTAATGCACCGCAGGGAAGATTTTCATTGGTATCTTGCGCGGGTCGTCACCCATGAATTTTTCATAAATTTCAATAATCCCACCGAGCTTCACGTCCAGCTCCTTCGGATCTTTATGCGACAGATCGAGATAGACCATGTTCTCGCCATTGATGCCCAGCTTCTCATCTACGCACACATGGAAGATTTCGCGAGTCGCAATATCACGCGGAACGAGGTTCCCGTAAGCCGGATATTTCTCTTCAAGGAAGTACCATGGCTTGCCGTCCTTATACGTCCAGATACGACCGCCCTCACCGCGAGCCGATTCAGACATAAGACGGAGCTTGTCATCTCCCGGGATGGCTGTCGGGTGAATTTGAATGAATTCCCCATTCGCATAACGAACGCCTTGTTGATACACTGCGCTGGCCGCAGTCCCGGTATTAATGACCGAGTTCGTTGTTTTGCCGAAGACAATCCCTGGTCCGCCTGTCGCCAAAATAACAGCATCCGCAGCGAAGTGCGTAATGTTCATGCTGCGCAAGTCCTGCGCTGTAATGCCTCGGCATACGCCTTCATCATCCACGATGACAGAGAGGAATTCCCAGTGCTCATACTTCGTTACAAGTCCCTCTGCTTCCCAGCGTCGCACTTGCTCATCAAGCGCATACAGCAGCTGCTGGCCCGTTGTAGCTCCAGCAAAAGCTGTGCGGTGATATTGCGTCCCGCCGAAGCGGCGGAAGTCAAGCAAGCCCTCTGGCGTACGGCTGAACATAACCCCCATACGGTCCATCAAGTGGATGATGCCAGGCGCTGCTTCACACATCGCTTTTACAGGGGGCTGGTTCGCCAGGAAGTCTCCCCCATATACCGTGTCATCGAAGTGCTCCCAAGGGGAATCCCCTTCACCCTTTGTATTTACCGCGCCGTTAATTCCGCCCTGCGCACAGACGGAGTGAGAACGTTTCACAGGAACTAAAGAAAAAAGGTCGACGTGAACGCCTGCTTCCGCTGCTTTGATCGTTGCCATAAGACCAGCAAGTCCTCCGCCAACGACGATAATGTTCTGTTTTGCCATAATGCGTCACCCTCCCTTAACCGATGAATGGAATAATAGATTGAACTGCTTCCGCTGCTTGGAACTCTGCAGAGCGGAATCCGATTAACGACAATGTGAACATGACTGCCATAATAATGAACAAGCCCATGCAGATTTTTGCGGATACATTTTGTGCGCGTGGTCCAACCGTAATGCCCCAGCTTACGAGGAAAGCCCACAATCCGTTCGTAAAATGATAGGATGCAGAAATCGCACCGACCAAATATATGATAAACATAACTGGAGAAGTAATTATGTCATGCATGTATGTGCCTAGCTGCTCATGCGTAATATTGCCAGTCGCAATTTGAACACGCGTTTCGTACACATGCCATGTGACAAATACGAATGTAATGACCCCTGTTATCCGCTGCATCAAGAAAGCTACGTTGCGGCCGTAATTATAATTGCCTACGTTGTTCTTGGATGTGTACGCAATGTACAACCCGTATACGCCGTGATACAGAAGCGGAAGCCAGATGCCGAACAATTCTAGGAAAAATATAAGCGGCAATTCATTCAAAAATTTGACACTGCCCTGAAATGCTTCCTTCCCGCCTTCGAACGCAGCGTAGTTCGTAAGCATGTGCTCGACAATGAAGAATCCGAGCGGAATAATTCCAAGAAGCGAGTGCAGCTTGCGCGAGTAAAAATATCCTCGTTTCATAAGCGTGCCGGTTCCCCTTTCCATTTGTGTCCCAGTAGATTTTGGTAATAAACATCCTCATTTTACCTGTGCATGTCGAAAGCGTCAATAATTTGTCACAACGAAAAACCACTGCCATGACGCAGTTGTTACCGCTTTCGACAACATTCGCGGTTCTTCCTGCAAACCGCTCTTCTGTAGTTATGTGAACAACTTGTGACACTACCATGTTACTCCGAATCCCCTTATAATGGAATTGCAATGTTTTTATATCTTTTATAACTAAAACGCATAAGAAGCCATTCATTTTTACGCTTAGCTCATCATTCATATCGTAGGAGGCTATGAAATATGCTCGATTTGTTAGAATCATTCGCAGCGGTTGTGGAACTGACGAGCTTGAATCAAGCAGCAAAGCGGTTGAATATCTCTCAGCCGGCTCTATCCAGGCAAGTAGCGAAGCTTGAGGAAGAACTGGGTGTAGAGCTGTTTATCCGGAATGGCAAGCGGCTGGAGCTAACTCGCGTTGGCCAGCTCACGTACGAATTTGCAATCGATATTCGCAATCGCCAGCTCGGTTTCTTGAAGTCCATTGCGTCCTTCAAGGCGGAAGGTCAATCGTCCATCACCATTGGGGCCAGCTTAACCACACTGCAGACGACACTGCCGCTGTTCATCTCCTCCTTCGTCGAGAAGCATCCGGACGCAAGGCTCAAGGCTGTGACCGGCAAGACGCATGAAATCATCTCGCTTGTCCGCGAACAATCCATTGATCTTGGCATCGTCGCCGATGCGATTCGTGAGCCTGGACTGATGTGCATTCCATTGTTCGCGGATCATCTTCAGCTGGTGCTGCCACGCCGTCATCCACTTGCCAGCATCCGCAATTGGACGATGTCCCGCTTGGACGGTCTGCCTATGCTTCTCTTCTCTAAGGGAACCTGGTATCGCAAGCTCATCGATGATCTATTCCGCCGATATCGCATCATGCCTGATATTCGCATGGAGATCGATTCCTTCGAAGCGATAGTTCGCTTGCTCACGACCTGTCATGCAGCTGCTTTGCTGCCACGCTCCTATCTTCGGTTGGAATGGCTCAAGGACAACGATCTGATTGCCGTTCCCCTGAAGGAATTGAAGCAAACCGAACGTGTAACTTCCATTGTATATGGGGAGCAAGCACTGCTGAGTCCTGTCGCTACGCAGTTTATTGAGGAAATTATGGAAGCAGCATCATTATCACAGCTAGGGAAATAGTCATGGATAGAAAGGAAAAAGAAGGATTACACTCGTTTGCTGTCGAATAAAGTAAGCTTAGACAAAAAACATTCTCAACTAGGGGAGAATAAGGAGGAATTGGAAACCATGGTTGTATGTAATCGTTGTGGCAAGCCAATCAACGACAATGAATCCCATCAATGCAGTACAGGGTCTGTCCCACCACAGCATGCTAGTTCCGCAGCAGAGGCATCTGCACAGCAAGTATCCGCCACTGCTGAGACAGCGTCTCACAAGACACCAGGCAGCACAGTGCCTGAATGGGCCAAGTCAATTGACAGCAAGAATATCCTTCAACTGCTGAAGAATCCGGCAAGTGCTCGCAATCTTACTGTCTCCGATTGGGTGTATGCGGTCATTGCCGCGTTAGTCTCCGCACTGGGGTTTGCCTTGTTCGGCTACACACTCTTTGGAAGCTTGTTCGCTTCACTAATGAGTCCACTTAGCATATTAGGCGGTTCAAGTTCACTGACCCCGCCATTTAGCTTTTTCATTCAATTGTTTATCTATCAGATTATTGGATTGGCGGCACTCTTTATTAGTATTTGGTTCATTAGCCGCTGGAAGGGCAGCAAGCCGCTTGACTTGAAGACGACATTTGTCCAATTGGCTGCTATGCAAATGCCTTTTGGCTTAGGATTTGTGCTCGCATTCCTTCTCGCGATCATTGGATTCAGTTCTTTATCTGTTGCAGTAGCAGCTTTCACTTGGTTCGTATCCGTTATTCTGGTCACGACCGAAGCAATGGAACAGACTGAAGTAGCACGTCCGAATCGCTTTCTATTCATCACAGCAAGCATGGGTGCCTACTTCTTCCTGACTTATATCGTTTTCAAAATTGTAGTCATGTAGAGCCATTTACATAAGCAATAAGCCTGCAGCTCGCTTCTCTATACAAGCGACAACTGCAGGCTTATTTATGACCTTCTACGGCAAGGAATTCTTTACGATTTTTTATCGTTCCCTTTCAACATAAATGCTTCTTCAAAATCTTCGATTTGCGTATTCGTACCAATCATAACCATAATATCTTTCTCATCAAGCACATCTTCGGCTGATGGTGCAATAATTATGCCTTTCGGCTTATTCAGCGCCACGATGCTGCACCCGAACTTAGCTCTTGGATTCACATCCTTGAGCGCCATTCCTTGCATGCAGCCAGGCACGCTCAGCTCTGCAATGGTATATTCCTTGGACAATTCAATGTAATCCAGCAAGTTCGGTGATACAAGTTGATGAGCTACGCGAATGCCCATATCCCGCTCCGGGTAAATAACCCTATCCACACCAATCCGCTCCAGAACACGTCCATGCAATTCAGAAAGTGCTTTGGCGACAACCTTCTTCACGCCAAGTTCCTTCATCTGAATACTGACCAGAATGCTCGTCTGAATATCGTCACCAATGGCTACGATTGCGCAATCGAAGTTACGTATGCCGAGTGAGCGCAGCACCTCTTCATCTGATGCGTCCGCTACAACTGCATGGGTTACGAAACCCATAACATCCCCAATTACTTCCTCATCTTTATCAATGCCTAGCACCTGATGTCCAAGCTTGACTAGCTCCTTCGCGAGACTCGAACCGAAACGTCCCATCCCGATCACTGCAAACTGCTGCAACTCCATATCCCTGTATACTCCTTCGTCCGTTACAATCTAACTTGCTTATCCTATCGTTATTTTTCCTTCTGGGTGTCGGTATAATTCCCGCTCATTTTTCGGGCCTAACGCATAAGCCAACGTTAATGGACCAAGACGGCCTGCAAACATCGTCAGGCTCAGCAGCACTTTTCCGATATCTGATAAATCCGCCGTCAATCCCATTGATAACCCTACCGTTCCGAAGGCCGATGTTGTATCAAATAATATCATCAGGAAGCTATGATCTTCTGTTGTCGACAATATCATCGATACGATAATGACCAAGAACAATGACAGCAACGTTAGCGTAACTGCTTTGAAGATACGATCCTTGGCGAGTCGGTACCGGTAAATGACGATATCTTCTTTCCCGCGAATCATGGCAAATACAGCTCCAATGAGAATGGCGAACGTCGTCGTCTTAATACCACCACCAGTGGATCCTGGTGATGCCCCGATGAACATCAAAAGAACCATAAAAAATTGCGAGGCTTGGCGCATGGCTCCGATGTCAATCGTATTCGCTCCAGCGGTACGCGGGCTGACAGATTGGAACATGGATGCCCAGAACTTCTCCCAACCATTCAAACTGCCTAACGTGCGTGCATTGGTAAATTCAAATATAAATATAACGACCGTTCCGATTACAATGAGCAATCCCGTCATCGTTAACACGATCTTCGTATGCAGAGACAACTTGCGAGTGCGCTTATATTCCACCAAATCGGACAAGACGATAAATCCAATCCCGCCAAGGATAATAAGCAGCATCGATACCAGGTTAATAATAGGGTCTCCGACATAGCTGGTTAAACTTGAAAACGGCCCACTGACAGAGCCGAATAAATCAAAGCCTGCGTTATTGAAAAAAGAAACAGCATGGAAGATACCGAAATAAATGGCCTTGCCTAGCGGAAGATCAAATGCCCATCGCACGGAGAACAGTACAGCTGCCGTCCCCTCGATACATACCGCAAACAAGATCACTTTACGGATAAGGCGCACGATGCCTTCCATGCTGCCCTGATTAAGCGCTTCTTGCAATATAAGCCTTTCCTTCAGCGATATCTTCTTCTTCAGTGCCAATGCGAACAGCGTTGCCATTGTCATGAATCCAAGCCCGCCAATTTGGATGAGCAGCATGATGACCACCTGCCCGAATACGGTAAAATGAGTGCCCGTATCCACCACAATGAGCCCCGTCACACAAGTTGCTGACGTTGACGTGAACAATGCATCGAGGAATGGCAGCGGAATCCCATCCGCATTTGATATCGGAAGCATGAGTAGAAATGCGCCCAATAATACAATTGCTGCAAACCCTACAACCAGAATTCGCGGTGGTGTCAGATTGAATCGAATGGCCTTTTTTGTTCCCTCCACGGGAGTCACCTCTTTTTTTCCCCACGAAAAAAAGCACTGGAAATCCAATGCTATCGCTGGTATCCTGACGTACATGCCTACGAGGTTAGCTGTCGGATTCGGGCACGTTCAGGCTGCCCTAATCGCAAGTGGATTCTATGCATCCACAACTGCGATATTCACCCCATTTATCGGGTCCCCCGCTTTCGTTCATTCACGAAACTCGGCTTGTATGCAATTCATAACGAGATTATATACGTTTCCCCTGCAGCATACAAAGTCAAGGAATGAACAAATTAACCAGAATAAGACGAAAAACTTGAAGAAATAGCGCTTACAATCCCCCATTTTCTTCAATTGTATTCAAAACACTCATTTTCGCTAGGTGTTTCTTCATTTTCTCTGCTGGACTTTACAAAGTTGAAGTGGATAAAATGAACAAATAAGCAACCATACGCTAAATGTGTGATGGAATGGAGGTTCCAACATGTCCTATGTATCCAAGCCGCTTCTTCTTTCTTCTGTGGCCGGATTTCTATTATTCCTCATTGTTCAGGTATTCATTCCCTTTCAGCAGACAGAAGCCATGATGGAATCAGCAGCCAGCCAATCCCTCTTAACCAAAGAGAAAGCAGCGCAAAAGGCACTCACATTTGTACAGGACTTAAAACAGTTCCATATTTCAATTACACCTGAAGAAGATACTGCTCCAACCGTCATTTATCGCAGTCAATCAACGGTTTCCGGCTACATGAGCAAGGAGAAGCTGACCGCTTCATTTCAGAAATGGGAACCATCCAGTCCCTATGATACTTTTCAGGTATTATTGAATATGAATCGGGCTGGAAAATCCGGTGTCATGCGCATTGACGTTCACATGACAAGCGGTCGTATTATTGGATTCGAATGGGAGGAAAAGCCTCCTATCACCTCCGACATTAGCGGGGTTACGGGAAATCATGTGGATATGGCGTCAGCAGAAGATGCGGAGACTGCCTTGGATTCAGTGAACCGCAAGAAGCTTGCTGATACACTCTTGAAGCACATGGGATGGAATCCTACCCAATTAAAACGAATCGCATCATCGGCGGAGCTAGACACGGTAGAGTATAACGTGCCTGAAGCACGACTTGGTGAAGCCGCATTGAACGTGAAGGCCGTCTTCTCCCAAGATCGCATTGTCATGCTGAAGCCCTACTGGGTTATCCCGAACAGCTATCTAGCTGAAGAACTGCATCAAACGAAGACTGCATCGTCCATTTACAATATCGGCTATATGTGGATGACGATCCTACTAAGTACATGTTCACTGATCGCTTGCATCGTCTACCGCCATGGCCTGAAGTTCGGATCGAAGACATTGTTCGCCCTTACTGCCGTCTCATGCGGAATTTCTCTGCTGCATCTATGGAACGCGCTTCCGGGTCTCTTCGCTCTGGAACTCCGTACCCCTGTGGACGGGGTGAATATGGGGCTATCCTTTGCCATTCAAGGCGCAATTACAGTAATTCAAGGCGTTATCCTCTACTTCTCTCTCCATGCGGGAAAGCGAGCATGGGAGTTGTCTGCGTACAGAGATGTACTGCCTACATGGAGTGACCGCGCATTTGGCGGCAAGCTCATACAAGCATTATGGATCGGAATCGCGTACACAGGCGTATTGCTCGGCATGCAAACAGTTATATTTTTCATTTTGGAATCAGGGTTTCATGCGTGGTCATCGACCGATGCCTCACAATCACCGCTCAACCTGCGAATTACATCACTGTTCCCTCTTTTAGCTTGGGTTGCAGCTATTTCGGAGGAAGGGATATATCGTTTGTTCGGGGTTGGACTGCTGAACCGATTGTTCCGCAACCCATGGTTAGCCGGGATTATCCCTACCCTTGTATGGGCGTTCGGACATGTCACCTATCCAATCTATCCGTACTACTCTCGGCCGGTAGAGCTCCTGTTTATCGGCATGTTATTCCTGTTCATTATGCTGAAGCATGGCTGGTGGACGGCCATGTTCGCTCACCTTATGCTCGACAACTTCTTAATGTCCCTGTCATTCATGCTTGATGGAACAATAGTCGGTTTCCTAATCGGTCTTGTGTACCTCCTTTCTCCAATTGGGATTGTATATGCGCTTGCGAAGATTCATCGCAACCAAGATCACGCTAGAGCGATCACGACATGGACATAAACATCAACACCGTTGAATGCAGTTGAATCCATTTGTTCGTACAGAAATAGAACGAGTACATAAGCATATCTCCATACCTTATCATTTTGAAAAGCCAAGGGCCGTTCATATCGAAGGACGCATGTACGTAATGCGCCTCATCGAAGGAACGGCCCCGTTTATTTCTCATTATTACTTATTTCTTCTCAATAAATTTTTTCGCTTCCTTCACTGCCGTATCTAGCGCTTTCTGTGCATCTTCACCCAGCATGACTGAATCAACCGCAGTAGACAGGTGGCGGTTCATCTGGTTCCAGTTGCTGTTAAGCAAGAAGGCTGGCGTGTTGTCGGAACGCTCCAGCATGCGATAGAACGGTGCATACAGCTCGGATGTATCCAGCTTCATTTCTTGCACGATGCTCTTACGAATCGGCAGGTCAGCATCGCTCTTCATTTTAACGGCTTCTTCCGAAATAAAGAACTTCACGAACTCCCATGCCAGATCCTTCTGCTTCGATTGCTTCGCAATCGATACTGCACTTACCGAAACTACGCCTTTCACAGGCTTGCCAGGGAACGCTGGCATTTCAACAGTACCAAAATCAACCTTCGCTTCCTTAAATCCATCTAGCGGCCATACACCGCTCTCCCACATTCCGATTTTGCCAGCTTTGAAGATGTCGTTACCGCCAAGCTGCGTTTTTCCTCCTACGAGGACTCCGTATCCGTCCTTCACCATATTCCCGAACATTTGAACAGCCGCTACCGTATCCGGCCCGTTCATAATGCCTTCAATCGTCTTGCCGTCTTCGCTGATGAAGCTGCCCCCATTACTCCAGATGAATCCTTGCAGGTCATACGGGTCGTTCTCAGCACGGACACCGAATCCATACTGCTTCTTCGATTTATCTGTCAGCTTCGTAGCAATATCCTTGAAGTCATCCCACGTCCAGCCATCTTTCGGATATGGGACTCCCATTGCGTCGAACACTTTCTTGTTGTAATACATAGCCCGTGTCGTGAAGCCCGCAGGCATACCATACGTCTTGCCATCTACCTTCACATAATTGAACAAGCCATCGTATATATCGTCTAATTTCAGGCTTGCATCTTTCTCCGTAAAGGCATCCAGCGGCTCCAAGTTCGAATGGTATGTTGGGAAATCCCACATCAACATCACATCAGGCGGATTGCTCGCACCGAACGATGCCGCCAGCTTCTGATCGAAGCCGTCTGCATAAGGTTCAATTTGTACTTTGACGCCTGTATGGGATTTTTCGAACGCCTTCGCGATATTTTCTTGAACCTTCAGCTTCTCTCCAGTATCCCATGTTGCAAAACGCAAAACGGTTTGTTTCCCCTTGTCTTCCCCGGAGGAGGAACCTTGTTCTCCAGATCCTCCGCCACAGCCAGCAAGCATAAGTGCAAAGACCGTTAACAGAATAACCAATCTTGACGTTCTCTTCATCTTGCTCATTCCCCCCAAATGGTTGCATCTCAAACATACCTTCACTTTAAAGACAATAAAGCGTTTTCAAAACGGCGAATTGTTCCGAATATGGGGTGATTTTGTTCGGTGAAAGGGCGTAATATCGTACACCCTCGTCATTTTTGAGCAAAATGTTCTCCCTTTTGTCCGCTTCGGTATTGACTCGGTGTCATTCCACAGCAGCGTTTGAACCATTTGCTAACATATTTTCCATCCACCATGCCGATCCGTTCTGCGATATCCTGCAGCGTCATCGTTGTATTCAGAAGCAAATCCTGCGCTGTCTTAAGCCGCATACGGTATAAGAAAGAGACAAAATTCTCTCCGGTTACCTTCTTAAATAAAGTACTGAAATGGCTTCGACTCAATCCAACTCGATGTGCTACATCACTGACGGACCAAGGCTCACTCACATTCTCTGCTACCAAGAGCACCGATCGCATCACCGTTTCTGGCCATGAATTGACTCGCAGCTCAAATTTGCGCTCCAACTCCGCCGCTCGGTGCAGCTCCTGAACAGCCTCCAGCCATCCATCCATGCCCTTTAACGGGCCACGACTGCTCCAATGCAGCTGCGGACAAGATGCTTTGCTCTCCTTCAACAGCCGTTCCACCTTCAAGCGAGCGGTAGGACGATAGAAATAGAAACATCGATCTACACCGCAGGGAATATAGGCGCACGGGCCTTCCGTTTCTTGCAGCAGCTTATCGCCAAGATACTTCCAGTACTCCCCTCCACGGTTGGATGATTTGATAGCGGCAGAGAGCGATTGCTCGGAACTGTCGAATATTTTAACCAATATAATCTCATGAGGTTCATTCAACCAAAACCATTGCGTCTCCCAGCGCAGCTTCAGCTCGCCTTGGAAGTTGTTGCGGAAGCCGCATAACCAGGCATAGAACGCCGCATTCCACTGTGCATCCTCTTCGTTAGAATTTGCAGTGCGAACCGCTGGAGGAGGCTCCGAATTCCCAGCCAGCTCTTCCTCGAACTTTTGAAGATAATAAGCCAGTTCCTCATCTTCGAAAGCCGTTTTCAACAAATAGCCGGAAGCCCCAAGCATCATTCCCTTTTGTGCATATTCGAAATCTCGATGACAGCTCAGCAGCAAGACCCGAGTATGCGGCGACTTTTCCTTCACTCGCTTGGCGAGTTCAATTCCATCCATCTCCGGCATAACGATATCTGTAATGACAACCTCCGGCTCATGGAGAAGGAATGCTTCCCATGCCTTCTGACCATTTGGGGCATCGGCTACGACTACCATGTTGAATCTGCTCCAATTTACAGTTGCCATCAAGCCTCTGCGAACAATGCTCTCATCATCCGCGATTAGTACTTTAATAGGGTTGTCTGTCATCGGATTCCTCCTCCTTTTTGGGCCAGCGTATCGCAATCGTTGTACCGCTTCCTAACTGGGATTCGATGCTTAATCCATATTCGGAACCAAAGTGCAGCTTGAACTTCTGATCCACATTGTACATCCCGAGACCATGTCTCTGATTGTGGTCTTTCGGAGCTTGCAGCAGAGAGACTCGACGCTCTTCGCTCATCCCTTTGCCATTGTCCGATAAGGCTAAATGCAGTTCTGACCCGGTATCTACTAGGCGGAGTGTTATTGTGCCATACCCATCCTCGAAGGCGTAGAAAAAGATATTCTCAAACAGCGGCTGCAAGCTCATACGCGGGATGACTGCTGCCAGCGCACTTGGAGCAATTTCAGACTCATATATAAATTCACCTTCATAACGAACCTGCTGGATTTGCAGAAAATGATCAATAAGCTCCAGCTCTTTCGATATCGGTACCAGTTCACGCGTCACGTCTAAGTTGGCTTCTAACACGATCGTTAAGTGAGCGATCATTTTCCTTATATCATCATTGCCCTGCAGCCTAGCCTTCCACTGTATGGAGTTCAACGTATTGAACAATAAATGGGGATTGATCTGATAATGAAATGCTCGCAATTCGGCTTCCTTCTTGAGCTGCTCCTTAGCCGCTATTTCCTTCACAAGCTCTTCGATCTGTCCGATCATCTTATTGAAGCTATTCGCAAGCGTCCCCAGCTCATCCTCATCCTGAACTTGGATTCGGGTCTTCAAGCGACCAGCTCCTGCGGAGTTCATCGATTCCTTGATCCGCTTAATCCTGCCCGTTACACGAGTGGAGAACAAGTAGGCGAGCAGAAGAGCGAGAAAGCCTGACAAGCCTAAACCAAGTAAGGTATAAGACTTGATAACACTTGATGGCTGATTAAAATATTCATAGGGCAGTCTAGCTTCTATCGTCCAATCATTTATTTTCAAGTTCTGCTTCCACACGATATCATTTTCTTGCGCAGTATAATTGCCCGGCGAGTGATAGATCGTCTGACCACTTGCACTTTGCACCGTCACAATCGACTTCGTATCCTGTTCGAACATACGGAACAGTTCGATCAGCTTATCTGCCTTCATTTCAATAAGGATTTTGCTGTCCTGCAAAGGCCCTGCCTGATTGCGGATCGGCACAACCAAGCCAAGCAGCTTCTGATCCGGTGTATCCTTCTCATCGCGATAATGCAGTGGAGGGTAGAATCCTGCCCAATACTCTCCTGCATGATCGGCAGGTATCCGCTTCCACCATGGCTGTTCAACCAGAACATCCACATTCAAGATGCTGTCCCCGTAATAATAGCCAGATTTCGTAATAATGAATATCCCGCGATCATGCAGCCTTTTAAGCGCTTTCAAGAAATCTTCCATGTTGTTCTTATCCTGCACTTGCGAATACGTCTTCGGAATCTCCGCATTGATGACGCTCTTATATGGATTAAGCAAATATGAATAAATATAACCCGCAATCATGCTCATCTGATTTAATTCCGTATCCAGCTGATACTGCAGCTGATTAACACTGTTCTGACCGTATTTGCCGAACTGCTCTTGCAGAAGGCGTGAGGATTGTTGATAGGATAGCACGCCCTGAATCATGAGTGGAAGCAGTGATGCTGCCAAGAAGAACAGCACGAGCTTTAAGCGAAGGCTTCGCCTCGGATTGGGCGGCATATTGGCCATCCATTGCTGTAGCCGATGCAAGACACCCGATTGTGTCACATGGGTTAATCCAGTAAGAGTTTCACGTGGCGGTGCGATAGGAATCATCCCCTGTTGCTTATTGGACTAGTCATGATGCTGCGAAGCGTTGATGTATCAGAAGTGTATCATAACCAATTTTAATCTGACAATGGAGACGGAAGCACCGATTTGTCCTCATCCAGACATCGAATAGGCGGGAAGATCACAAAGATAACAAAACAGCTCCCTTACGCGCTAAGCGGCAGGGAGCCTGTTCCACCTCGTCTATTGAGCTGGCTGCATTACATATTCATTCGCTAGTATGAGGAACACACTCGACGTCCACGTAAATGCCCGATCGCGAAGTCCGCACCCTGTCTGTGCATCAAAATTCTCTGCCATGCCGCTGCGAGCAGCCATGCGGCAGAATCGCGTCGCTGCTTCTTGTGCCACTCCCCGCTCCCCACTGCGCTGCAATCCGTCGATTAGCAGCATCATGACTGGAGCCCAGATTGGCCCAAGCCAATAGCCGTCCGGTTCATAGAACGGACTGTTCAGGCTTTCTGTGGCGAATCCATTCGGACTGAAGAACCGCTCTTCATCGGCAACTGCCTTCACAAGCGCTTGGCGCACCGATTCCGGCAGACGATCACCTAGCAAGATCGGCATAAACGGAATCAAGCTGTCTCCTTGCGCCGGCTCATGTGTGCCTGAACGAACCGCCTTGAACTGGCCGTCATGCCAGAAATGCTCCAGCATGCGTCCGAGCAGGCTATCCGCAGCATTGAGCCATTCCTGCGCCTCGTATGGCTTGCCCAATTGATCGGCAATCTCCGCAAGAACCTCGAATTGGATAGTTAAATAAGCAGATAAATCCGGACTCTCAATAGGTCCCACACTGCGGAAAATCGTGCTATTATCCCAGCCGCTGTCATTGCCGTGATTGTACTGGGGTATCCCGTCCCGATCATCATCACGGCAATTCATCCACCATTTGCTCCACTGTGCAAGCGGTCCATAGATTTCATGCAAGCGATCGGCATGGCTGAACCACTCATTACGCTCCATCATCCAGCGCAGCGTCCAGCCATGGATAGGCGGCTTGCAGCAATTCCACAAGGCGTACTTGTCATTGACGAAGTCCGGAAGCTGACCAGATTCATCCTGCTTGTCGAACATGATCATGAACTGATCCCAAGCCAGCTCTGGCTGATTCGCCGCGAGCGCCATTGCATTAAAGCAATGATCCCAGCTCCAAATGTTCGTCATCCAATTTTTCGACATGTACATCGCGGGACGAGACAAATGACCGGCCTCAGGCACCACACAGGACCATGTGATGTATGCAGCCAAGATGCGCGCCTGTTCCAACTCTTCCAAGGCAGCAGGCAGACTCTTATCGAGCCATACAGCAAATTCCTTCTCCACGCTGGCAGCAGCCTCGTCGAAGGAAACCAGCGACTCGAATGGACGAATGGATGGCGGCTCTATCCGATACTCTTCAAGCATGAGCTCTGCTTCAGCTGCTTTGTCTTGGTTACCCCCACCTGGGAAGCATTCCACCACCGCATATTTGCATCTGGAACGTTCCCATGGAGCATCGACCGTAAGCCTCCCTTGAAGCGAAGTCAACATAAAGCGCATTTCCGTGGTAAAATGATTCACCTCGTAACGTCCATCCTGACGTGGAAGCACATAATCATAAGTACCCGCAACTAATGTCAGACGGATTCCCGCTTCGCGCACACGTATCCGTATCGCTTCCGGCTCCGACAGGCATAGTTCCGCCTTCCCTTGTCCGCCTTCTCCAATAAGGGTTAAGGAGGATGGCGCACTATGAACCGAATAAGGAATAACCTCGCCGCCAGCTACCAGCTCTAGGCGGAATACTGCACCGCTCGTCTCGTCACCACCGCGAACGGTGCGCAAATACAAGCCTTCCTCTCGGTTGCCATTCTGCGGCAAATGCGATACCGTCAGAAAAGATCCAAATCGGCTAAATGGAATGTGCTGAATATCAAATGTAATCATTGCCGACATCCTTTACTCCTTATCCGGCAGGCCATTCGCCTGTCCCGTCTTCTTCAAGTAAGCTCGCCATGTAATGCACCATTCAGCCGGTTCATCCAGCGATTCCTCGATATTCCGATGTACCGTGCTGTGATGTGGTGCTGACTTGACGATCTCCGGTACGCTGCGAGCTTCTTCTGCAATATGGGCTAACGCTTGAGTATATTCATCCAAGTCATCCTTGGAGTATGATTCCGTTGGTTCCAAGGTGAATGGCTGCGGTACAATATAAGGATGATGACTCGTCCAGTAATGCAAGCCGAAATCACACATTCTGCGCTGAATGTCTTCGGTCGTTACTCCTGTCTCACGCGTCAGCTGCTCCCAGCTATAGCGTACCTGCTCAAGCCGTCCACCTTTGACATATGGAGCGCTTGCGCCAGAAATTTGTAATATTTTATGGTACAAATAGTTATTGTTCAATACCGCAATTTCCGCAACATCCCGCAGCCCTTTTGCCCCCAAGCTGCGAATCCAAGCATACGCCCGAACAATCGTCTGCGCAACACCATGGAAGCTTCTGACCTTGCCAATGCTCAGCTCTTGATTCGAGCGAAGCACGAATTGATCGCCAACACGTTCAACAATTGGGCCGGGCAAAAATGGCTTTAGCTGCTCCGTAACGCCCAGAGCGCCTGACGCAGGGCCGCCGCACATATGAGGCGCCGCGAATGTCTTGTGCAGATTGAAGAAGCACATATCAAATCCCGCTTCCTTCGCACGAGCGATGCCAAGAAGGCCGTTCGCGTTAGCTTGATCGTAATAGCAAATGCCTCCTGCCGCATGTACAATGTCCGTGAACTCTTTAATGCGTGAATTAAAGATCCCTGTATCTTCAGGATTCGCTACCACGAAGCCTGCTGTTCGATTCGATACCGCCTGCTTGAGCTTCTCAATATCCGGGAATCCGTCCTCATCCGGATGCAGAGTAATAATCTTATATCCCTTCACCGCTGCGGTTGCGGCTTGAGAAGGATGAGAGAAGATCGTTGTAATAATCTCATCGCGCTGCTCGCCTTCTCCATTCGCCTCATGATACGCACGTACGATGGAGGCCATTGCGAACAATGCTTGTGTTCCGCTTCCAGGCTGGAAGGAGAAGGAGTCCATGCCCGAAATCTCACGCATTGCCTCATCCAGTCGATAGGTGATTTCCAGCATGCCCTGTACCGTGCTTACATCCTGCAGCGGATGCAGCTCCGTCAGCTGTGGATTGCGAACGAGCAGCTCATTAACGCGCGGAATATATTTCATCGTGCAGGTTCCCTGACCGATTTCTACATTTAGATCACTGCCGAGTGTCTCCTGCGACAAGCGCAAGTAATGGCGAAGCACCTTGGCCTGACCGATCTCAGGCAGCTGCGGCGCTTTGGCTCGCTGCATCGAGGCTGGAATGCTTGATACGACATCACCTACAGCTTCGACAAGCTCCTGCTCCGCTTCTGGAACGAGAACGCCTCGCTCTCCTTCTCGATGCAGTTCAAATATTACCGGTTCATCCCATTTCGCTTGATGAAATTGTCTAACTGTACGATCCTTCCGAACGATTTGTTGCATCGCTTGTCACACCCCCTCTGCCATATTCACTGTCTCCGAACTCCCTGCTGCAGCTACTCCTGCAAGCGAACCATTTTCCTGCTCAGCATCCGCACTCAGCACAGCTCGAAGCTCTTCCACCAGATGATCGATCTGTTCCTTCGACATGACCTCAGTGACACAGAACAACGCGCTCTGTCCAAGTTCAGGGAACGTACTGGACAAATCCAGACCGCCAAAGATGTTCTTGGTAAGCAAGTATTCATTGATCTCACTCACCGTCCGGCCTGTTGCGGTAAAGTCAATGACGAACTCCTTGAAGAAGGAATTTTCATAACGCAGATTTACGCCAGGCAATGCGTTCAATGCATTCGCTGCATAGCGGGATTTCTGCATAATCGTCTCGCCAACTTCGCGCATGCCATGTGGGCCAAGCAAGGCCAAATATACGCCTGCCGTAATCCCCCATAGTGCCGTCTGTGTGCCTACAGACTCCTTGCCCTGCTCGCGCTGTGCGAAGGAGGTACGTTCATAGGCAACGTCACCGAAGCCATACTCGCCTTCTACAACGGTCGGCACGATGCCGAACAGGCGGGATGGGTATTCCATGACGAACCGCTCATCATCATGAGTTGCGATAAATCCTGACTGGCCACCTCCGTAGTTCATACGAATACCGAGCGGCTGCAAATCGCCACATACGATATCTGCGCCATAGCCGCTTGGCGGCGTCAGTACCCCAAGTGATATCGGATCAACGCCTACTACGCTGATGGCCCCATATTCATGAGCTAAGCGGCTAATTTCCTCGCCTTGCTGCTCAATAATACCGAAGTAATTCGGGTTTTCTATATAGACAGCTGCCGTCTGATCAGACAGCTTGCTCTTCAAATCGTTCAAATTCAGAACCCCGCTAACCGACTCGGCTTGAACCGTGATGACGCGGATTTGTGGATGCAAATAGTTCTCAATAATCATGCGCTTATCAGGGCAGAGAATCTCCGGCACGAGCACCTCTGTACGCCCTGTCATTCTGGCAGCCATCCGCAGTGCGGTCGAAGCAGCCTGCGGCCAGTCGAATGTCGGTACGTTGACGACATCCATATCAACCAGTTCAGCGACAAGACTCTGGTATTCGAACAAGGCCTGGAATCGTCCATGATCCTCGTAAGGCTCTCCCGCGTAGGCTGTTACGAATTCCGATCGTTGATTGATCTCATCGCATACAGCAGGCACGAAATGCTGCCAGCAGCCTCCACCCAAGAAACTCGTTGCCTGCGAAGTACTCACATTCGCCGCAAGCAGTCGTTCAATATGACGCTTCAGCTCATACTCATTCAATGCTGGCGGCATCTCCATCTTTGACTGCATCCGCAAATGCTCCGGAATATCCCGATACAGCTCGTCGATATTCGCAATGCCGATCTCCTGCATCATCTGAGCTTTGACTTCCGGAACCGTGTTCGGAATATAAGGGTGCACATTCGATTGACGTTCCTTCATGACCTACGTTCTCTCCCTTCATAATTCGGATCAAGTGTTACGCCAGTCCTCCACCATCCACGACCAGTACACTGCCGCTAACCCACTGGGACAGATCACTAGCCAAGAACAATACAGCGTTCGCAATATCCTGCGGTGTGCCGATTCTCTCCAAAGGTCTTCCTACCGCGGAGGAAGCAAGGAATGCTCCTTCTTCAACAGCAAGCTGAACCGCCTCTTCACGCAGCAGCGGCGTATCTGTATCGCCCGGACATACGCAGTTGACACGAATATTGTCCTTGCCGAAATCAATCGCCAGCGCCTTGGTCAAGTTCACAACCCCTGCCTTCGCAGCACAATACGCCGCAGCTTGGTCGCCGCCCTTCAAGCCCCATCCGGAACCTGTATTAATAATGCTCCCGCCTCCTCCAGCAGCCATTACCGGAATCGCGTATTTAGACAGCAGGTATGCCCCCTTCAGGGACACGTCTATGACCAAATCCCAATCCTGTTCCTCCAGCTCAACGACCGTCTTGCGGCGAATGACGCCTGCATTATTAAACAGAATATCAATGCCTCCATACCATTCCTGCGTCATGCGAGCTGCACGCTCACAGTCTTCGGCCTTCGTTACATTGCAGGACACAAACTGTGCTTCTCCGCCAGCATTCCGAATCTCTTCGACTGTCTCCTGTCCTTGCTTCTCCCCAATATCAGCGATGACTACATTCGCTCCGAAGCGCGCCAAGCATTGTGCTGTAGCACGTCCGATACCGGATGCTCCTCCTGTAATGATCGCTGTCTTGCCTTTCAGGCCAAATACATCTATCTGCTGCGCCATTCATAATCCCTCCGTTATCTGCGTTATGTGCTCAAGTTGTTAGCCCTTCATGCCTGTTGTTGCAATTCCCGTAACGATATAGCGCTGTGCTGCGAAGAAGATCGCAAGCGGCGGCAAGCAAATCATGCTCGTTACGGCCATGATCGCATCCATCTTTACCTCATACATCCCTTTGAACTGCGACAAGCCCAGCGTCAGCGTGTACTTGCTCTGATCGTTCAAGAAAATGAGCGGACCCAAATAGTCGTTCCATGTGCCGAGGAAGTTGAACACCGCAACCAGAATCAATGCTGGAGCCATGAGCGGCACAATGAGACGTATGAACGATTGCAGCGGATTAGCGCCATCGATACGGGCTGCTTCCTCTAGTTCCGGCGGAATCGTCATAATGAACTGACGAAGCAGGAAAATATAGAATGCTGAGCCGAAGAAAGAAGGAACAATCAACGGCTTCAACGTATTGATCCAACCAAGTGCGTTAAACTCCATATACAGCGGAATCATCGTCACTTCCCAAGGAATCATCATGGATGCTAGCAAAATAATGAATAATACTTTGCTGCCCTTGAACCGGAATCTGGCGAATCCATAAGCAACCAGTGCTGAGGATACAACCTGACCAATAAGTGACATAACCGATACAATCAATGAATTTTGTAAAAACACGTCAAATGGCTGTGAACTCCATGCTTTTGCAAAGTTGCCGAAATTCAAGGTGCTCGGAATCCATTGCGGTGGGAACAAGAACAATTCTTCGGGCGACTTCAATGATGTTGAGAGCATCCAATAGAAGGGCGCCAAGAACAACACGGTAAAAAAGATGAGCAGTGCGTAAGTTATTATTTTTTTCATCAGAATCTCCCCCTCCTCAGCCTTTGCCGCCCTTCATTTCACCTTCGTAATACACCCATGCCGACGAAGAGCGGAACACGAGCATCGTCAGAACAAGCACAATCGCGAACATGAACCATGCATTCGCAGAAGCGTAGCCCATCTTAGAATATTTGAAGGCATTTTCGTACATATACATCGCATAGAAATACGTGGAATTGAGCGGGCCTCCACCCGTCAACACCAATGCGAGCGTCAATTGTTGGAACGCAGAAATAATCGTTGTAATCAAGTTAAATAAGATGGTCGGACTAAGCATAGGCAGCGTAATCCGGAAAAATTGCGATACCGTCCCTGCACCATCAATGGCGGAAGCCTCATACAGCTCACGAGGGATGTTCTTAAGCCCCGCCAAGAAAATGAGCATCATGGAACCCTGTCCCCACAGGCTGGCGAACACCATCGCTACGAGAGACCATTTCGGGTCGTTCAGCCAGTTCGGCCCTTCTACCCCAATCAGCGATAAAGCATAGTTCAAAATTCCATATTCTCCGTCGTACACCCACGACCAAATCATCGCCAGCGCGACACCGGAAATAACGGAAGGTACATAGAACGCTGTACGGAAAAATCCACTGCCCCGCACGTTGCGGTTCAGCAGTATCGCAAGTCCAAGCGCAATTAGAATGTTAACGGGCACAAATATAATGGCGAACTTCACCGTAACCGTCAATGATGTCCAGAATAACGGATCATCCGTGAACATGTTAATAAAGTTATCCAAGCCGACAAACGTCTTCTCCCCAACAATTGGCCAATCAAAGAAGCTGATAATGAAAGAAAAAATGAGTGGACCGAGGGTGAATGCGAGAAAGCCGATTATCCATGGCATGATGAATAAGTAAGGCACGGCAGAATGCATGCGAAGCGAAAACGATCGTTTTTTTCTCATTTCCATAGGGCTTCGTTCCTTTCTTTGTTGTTCGTGATCATAGGTTGCAGTGCAACAGGCGCTGCCGTACGATAATGTTGAGACTGGATGATCGGCTCTTTCTATAGCACAGCTCGAATTGATGGGCACATCGTAGGTATCATTGTAGATGAGATGTAAGCGTTTTTACACGGAAGGCTGTTTCTCATTGGGGGGGACTTTGTTTGAACATCCTCTCGCTCATCCAGGTATGGGGGTGTATTTGTTCGCTAAGTGACGTCTTTTTGTTCGATTGCAAGAAGATTGATATGAGGAAGATCAATTCACTCATGTTTCACTATCAACAAGATCACACTTGATAACTTGTGGGAAACGTGCGGGAAGTGCATCATTTAGCTATGTTGGGAAAGGGGTTGTAGATGTACTATTGGAAATTCGATATGAATCGGAACTTCCCACACCAGAGGAGATATATAAGCTGTATGAACATCTTCAATGGAACTCTTATTTGGGGCTGTCACAAGAAAAGCTGCTGAAGGCGATGCAGCAAAGCTACTGCGCTATTTACGCCTATCATGAGGATCAGTTGATCGGCACGGGAAGAATCATATCTGATGGGATAATAAATGCGTACTTATGTGGACTGGGTGTTCATCCAAACTATCGAGGCAAAGGGGTTGGAACTGCAATCAGTCGGTTGCTAATGGAGCAGTGCAGCAATCATAACCTGCATCTTCAGTTTTTCTGTGAAGAAGAACTCGTTCCATACTATGAAAGATTAGGCTTTACCGTATTTGCCGTAGGGATGAAGCCTACGAATAAGAGATAATGCTCAGTGGGTGCTTCGTTCGGAGACCTCTACAAAAAAACATGACTGAGGCAGCCAGTGAGCCAAGGCCTCAGTCATGTTCCATACTTCTGATATCGTCGATCTTATTAGAGCATTTCAGCACATACCACCGAGGCTAATCGGCGCTATTGTTCGGTTCATGCTCACGCTCGCTTCCATCCGGCTGCCCCTCTGTATCAAGGAGTCCATCAGGTGTCAGCTGAGCACTATCTGATCGCAAGGCATCCAGAATCGTTTGAGCAAGTTTCTCTCCGATCCCTGCCTCGCGCAATTGT
>NZ_MAIS01000074.1:0-31792 GCF_001680695.1 Paenibacillus sp. KS1
TTGTATATAGAAGTAAAGACCAGTATATGGTATGGGATTTGCCCTGAGACTACAATGAAGATAGTTCTTATTAGATATGAGGTACTCTCTTCTTTATAAATTATAACTACAAGTAGGTGGAGCTGAATGAATCAATTATCTCGGATGTGGAAGCGAGAATGGCAGCTGCATTTGATGCTCATTCCCGCACTGATTCTTATCATTGTGTTTAGTTACATTCCGATGGCGGGCATTATGATGGCATTCCAGAAGTATATCCCGACGAAGGGATTGCTGGGATCACCATTCGTGGGATGGAAGAACTTTAAGTTCCTGTTGGATTATCCAGATGTCGGACGCATCTTCTTCAATACGATTTATATCGCGTCGATGAAAATTATCGCTGGTCTAATTGTTCCCATCACGATTGCGATTCTCCTGAACGAGCTACGCAAGGAATGGGTGAAGCGGACGTTTCAGACTTTGGTCTACTTGCCGCACTTCTTATCTTGGGTCTTGCTTAGCGGTATAGTCATAGATGTACTGTCTCCGTCTACCGGGGTTTTGAATCAATTGCTGGGGTTGTTTGGCATCAAGCCTATCTTCTTCTTGGGGGACAATAATTGGTTCCCTTATATCATGGTCGTTACAGACGTATGGAAGGAATTTGGCTTCGGGACGATCATTTATTTGGCGGCGCTTACAGGCATTAATCCAGCGTTGTATGAGGCTGCAGAGATTGATGGGGCTGGACGTTGGAAGCAGACCTTATATGTTACCTTGCCGGGTATGCTGCCGATTATCGTACTCATGCTTACGCTCAGTATCGGTAACGTATTGAATGCTGGATTTGACCAAATCTTTAACTTGTATAGCCCGCAGGTATATGAGAGCGGAGATATTATCGATACGTTCGTCTATCGAATGGGTGTCGTGGAATCGCAGTATGGATTTGCCACAGCAGTTGGACTGCTGAAGTCAGCTGTTTCCTTTATTCTGATTTCCGTTTCGTATGTCATGGCCTATCGCTTCGCCAATTACCGCATATTCTAGTCAAGGAGGACGATCATCGTTATGAAAAAGTCGTTAGGCCGACAAGTCTTTCTCGGATTCAATGTTCTATTTCTAGCCTTCATTTCGATATTATGTCTCATGCCACTTGTTCATATATTAGCCGTATCATTCAGTTCAGGTTCTGCGGCATCTGCAGGCAAGGTCATGCTCTGGCCGGTGGAATTCACGACTGCGGCGTATCAGAACGTATTCGGCAGACCAGAATACCTGCGGGCTTTCTGGGTTACGGTTGAGCGTTCCGTATTGGGTACGGCCTTCAGCATGTTCTTAACGATCATGACCGCATACCCATTATCCAAAGAAACTTCACAGTTCCGGATGCGAACGATTTATGTATGGATATTCGTATTCACCATTCTGTTCAATGGCGGCTTAATTCCATGGTATATGACCGTGAAAGCGGTTGGTATTATGGATACGATCTGGGCTTTGATACTTCCCAATGCAGTTCAAGTATTCAACATTATTCTGTTGCTTAACTTCTACCGCGGCTTACCGAAGGAGTTGGAGGAGTCATCGAAGATTGATGGTGCAGGGCATTTCACAACGTTGTGGAAAATCTACGCCCCGCTATCGGTTCCGGCATTGGCAACGACAGGACTCTTTACGGTCGTATGGCATTGGAATAGCTGGTTCGACGGTATGCTGTTGATGAGTCATCCTGAGAAATATCCATTGCAAACGTTCCTGCAGTCGATCATTATTAAAATGGACTTGCGCTACCTGAAGCCTGAAGAAATTGAATTAATGCAGAAGCTGTCTGACCGTACAAGTAAGGCAGCTCAGATCTTCGTTGCTGCATTCCCAATTCTAATTATATATCCGTTCTTACAGCGATTCTTCATTAAAGGAATTGTAATGGGAAGTGTCAAAGAATAATAGTAGCCGAAACCTCCAAATGTAGGGAGAAAATACGATGAAACTATTATTCCGCTTAAAAGACTCTTCCATCTTCATGAAGATCATGGCTGTATTTCTAATCGTATTGCTCCCCCTCATGATGATTACGTTATTCATCAATGAGCGGGGAGCTAATAGCATTCAGCGGGAAGTATCGCGTTCTACCTTAAATACGACAAGCTTCTACCTCGACTCGCTCGATAAGGAAGTCGAACGAATTATCCGTTACTTGCCGAACTATGTAACAGACAACGATTTGCTGGAGTTGGCGGCATTAGGAATGGATCTGACTGACTATGAGCGGGCCAACAACATTACGCTTATTCAGAAGCGTTTGGAGCTCATGAAGAATTCGAGTCCGTTTATTCGCGAAGTCAAGGCATACGTACCGAAAATTGATCGTACGCTGCTCAGTCAGCAATATGATACGACGCTCAATCGAGGGGAATTTTCTGCCATGCAGCATGAGAGTCCTTTCTACAGCAAGCCGTTCATATACTGGAACGATCGACTGTTTATTACCCTGCAATACCCGACGACTACTTTCAAGGATCCAATCTATTTAGTTGGTGCAGAGCTGTCCGTTAGGAAGATCAAGGAAGCACTCGATCAGATTGCGGGCTCTCTGAATGGAGAGACGATGCTGCTGAATGTAGAGCACGGATGGGATATTCGCAGCAATGAGCAATCGACACTGTACGATTCAATGAAGGAGTTTATTCAACAGAAATGGAAGGAAGAGAAGCGCGAAGGCTACGACATCGTAGAGTATGACGGAGAGAGATATTTGACTGTTTACAAGTATTCTGCCGTTTGGAGTTCTTACTCTGTAACCTGCATACCGGAATCAACCGTTCTGGGGCCGATTCAGAAGTATCGGCAATGGTTCTGGTGGGCATGTGGATTGGCTGTTGTGGCAGCGCTGTTTTTCTCTTACTCCTTGATGAAGCTCATGTATCGACCGCTCATGAAGCTCATTCATGCGTTCAGGCGGGTGAAGCAGCTGAACTTGACGCCTGTTCCGATTGATCGCGGTCATGATGAGTTCGGATATTTGTATCAGGCGTTCAATGATACCGTGCACTCGTTGAAAACACTCATTGAACAGAACTACGAGCAGCAAATTCGAAGCCAGCGCTCGGAACTGAAGCGGCTTCAATCGCAAATCAATCCCCATTTCTTGTACAATTGCTTCTTTGTACTGTGCCGGCTTATTAAGTCGGAGGACAAAGAGAAGGCCTACCAATTCTGCTTGTATATCGGCGAGTATTTTCATTTCATTACCCGGAACGATGAAGATGAAATTCCGCTAGAGATGGAAGTGAAGCATTCCTCGACCTATGTGGAGATGCAATCGATCTGCTACGGGGATCGGATTCAAGTGTTCCTCGACATCGAGAGCCAGCCAATACGTGTACCGCGTCTTGTGCTGCAGCCGATCATTGAGAATGCCTATAAGTATGCATTCGGCAATATGCGTGGAGCAGGAGAGTTGTGGGTTCACAGCGAACAGGTTGAAGATGGAGTTGTGATCAGTGTTGAAGATAATGGAGATGACTTAGACGATGAGAAGCTGAATGAGCTGTGCAATCGCCTTGCCAATTGTACCAATCACATCGATGAGACGACAGGGCTAATTAATGTACACAGACGGATACAGCTTCGCTACGGAGATTCATATGGATTGAAATTGTCGCGTTCTGAACTTGGCGGACTGAAGGTACGTATACATCTTGGGCTTGAATAAAGGAGGAGATCGGCATGCGACGAATGCTCATCGTGGACGACTTGCCTATTATTGTAGATGGTTTGCTGGAGTTATTTCAGGGCATGGAACATCTTGAGCTCGATATTTTGAAAGCGTATTCGGGTGAAGAGGCATTGGATATGATGCGTAGGTCCGCTTCGCCCATAGATATTGTTATCTCTGATATTAAAATGCCTGGCCTCGAAGGGATTGAGCTGCTTCGAAATATTAAGCAGAGTTGGCCGAACTGTAAAGTGATTTTCTTGACGGGCTATAATGACTTCCAGTATGTGCAAAGTGCTATGGTTCTTGGCGGGTTCGACTATATCTTGAAAATTGAGAGCGATGAGAAGATTGTTGCTGCCGTTGAACGGGCCATTGCTCAGCTTAACAAGGAATGTGAGCAGATGCGCAGGCTGGAGCAGGCGCATTATCGGATGCGGCAGGCGCTGCCGCTGCTGCAGAGAGAATATGTGTGGGAGCTTCTAGAGGGCAAGGCGGAGATGCTGAGAGGGATTGAGCGTCATTTTCAAGAATATGATATTCCGCTGCGTGCCGATCTGCCTGTCATGATGGTGGTTGGCAAGGTGGATGCTTGGAAGAATTCCTTCAGTTCACTTGATAAATCCTTATTGCTGTATGGCGTTCAGAATATCGTCGAGGAGTATGTCACCCCGTATATGGAATGCTTCTCCTGCCCATTCGAGCATTCCAAGCTTGTATGGCTGCTGCAGCCGCGAATGACGCAAGACGGCAATCATAGCTACTCCTACTCCAGTTATGAGTCTAATGAAGATGTGATGTCCGAGTCGGAAGTGTGGAAGTCATCACAGGCTCGCTTGAACGGAGTTATGGGCATGATTCAACAGACCTGTCAGCGTCTTCTGCAAGTAACGGTATCCTTCGCACTCAGCAGTACATCGACGGAATGGGCGAATGTAGCAGAACGATTCCAGATGCTGAAGTATTGCTTCGTGTCGGGGGAGCGGCTGCCTAACGAGGTTATTTTGACGGATTCCGATATTATGCAAATGCAGGAGTGTGGGGATGGCACGGATACGCAAGATTACTTTCAACATAACCGAATTCAACTGCTGCTGAAATGTCTGGAGAACAATCATCGCAAGGAGTTCTATGAATTGTTCCTGCGCATTACAAAGGATTGGAACAATGAGGAGGAGAGCAGCTATGCTCGGAAGATGGCGTTGTATCATTCCTTGTCGGCGCTGTTCCTGTCCCATTTAGGAGAGAATCCGAAGTTGAAGCAAGAAGTCGGCGCGAAGATGGATATTAGTTTCTTGTACCAGAAGAAGGAGTCATTCACATGGCTTGATATGAAGAAATATTTCTGGGAACTCGCTGATCATTTGTTCGAGCGGCAAGAAGGAAGAGAAGAACAAGTTCCAGGTGAACTGATCAAGCGAGTTCATCGTTACATTGCCAATAATTTAACCCGTGATATCTCGCTGATTGCGATTGCGAACGAGGTAGGGTTGAATCCTTCCTACTTATCTAGACTATATAAGCAAATGACAGGGATCGGTATATCCGATTACATCAATGATTATCGCAATCTGCAGGCAAAGGAATGGCTGCTCAATACCTCGAAGAGGGTCAATGAGATCGCGTCCGCACTTGGTTATAATTCTGCACTGGCCTTCATTCGCTTCTTCAAGAAGCAGAATCAGATGACACCGCTTGAATATCGGATGAAGCTGCAAGAGAAGAACGTCAGGGAGGGAATGTCTTAGAGCCCTAGAGCTAGAGCGTAGAGATTGTCCAGCAGTGCGGCAAGTGAAGTTCGCAAGTTCTCTAGACCTTCAGTCATGGCAAGCTTGGCTGGAGGTCTATTTCTTTTTGTTCAGCAATTCTTTTTCCACAATTAGGTTGGCCTCTCCAGTGGATGTTATTTATAATGAGTGTTATATGCCCGTAAATGGCGGGCCATATGAATCGGAATGCCATTTTATCGGATACGAAATATACAGAATGTAATGGTTTGGTGATAGGAGGTTTGGCGGAATGAGGGGAAAGATCGGTTCTTTTTTGAAATTTTGCGGCGGTTTTCTCATATTTGCGCTTATACTCAGTATCCTTGGGATGCTTATGGATCGATCTATGTTTACGAAGGATTATCTAATGGTATGTCTGCTTGTATTTCTTCTTCCTGGATTGGTGCTCCGAAAAATTGGAGGCAGTATGAAGAAAAAAGCAGATGAACGCGAGCAATTGCGACAGCTAGGGCTTAATCCGCCTAGCATGGCCTTCCAATCATTCCTGCGATTTGCAGGAGGATTTCTTATGTTCTTATATGGGATCGTATGGTTTGGTATGATCGTGAACTGGTCGACGCAAGGAGATAAGTTCATGTTGGCTGCTCTTTTTGCGCTGCTCTTTTTCACACCGGGGGTATTGCTCTGGTGGGCAGCATCAGGATTGGAGAAAAGATCACAGGAGCGCTTTAGAAGAGAGCATCTAGCTTATTTCGAACAGGAGCCTGTGCCAATGCCTTCGTATGCGCCAACAATTGAGGAGATCGTTGAGGAACCTCCAGCGCAGCCGATTCGTCGTGCAGAAATGGAAGCAGCAGCTAGTTCGACTGTACCACAGACTGCACCACAGCTACCGAAAATGATTGCATGTTCTAGCTGCGGCGCACAAACGAGCGTATCTCCTAGCTCCACCTCAACTTGTGAGTATTGCGGTTCAACGGTGACTTATCGGTAAGTTTATAGGACGTAAGATAGCAGCCAGGGGATAAATTCCTTTGGCTGCTTTTATTTTATACAAGTAATTGAGGAGATTCATATACAGTAAAAAGTGATTTATCTCCGCTCCGTAAGTGACTAAATTGTCACCTTCACTGTCACTTGAAAGTCATTTTAGACAGATAAAATGATATCCATCAGCATAGCTATGGAGGTTTGACAATGGATATTTTAAACATCGAGCATCTGTCTGAAATATACGGCAAAGGCGGGCCGGTGGCGAAGGCGCTTGACGCTGCTTCTATTTCGATAATCGCCTATAAAGGAGAGTAAACCATGACTAAACAGCAGCGTAAGATGATGTTGGGCATAACCATATGCTATACATTTTTGATTCTTTATTTTATATTTCTAGCTTTCGGTAGAGTAGGTACCATAGATCAAAAGGATGGTTACACCTTTATTCTTATACCGGACAGTTTTTTTAGGCTGCCAAGTGTATCAGATCTTCTACATCCTACTCTGATGGACTTTGTGTCTATTGGAAACATCGCAGCTTTCATTCCTTTTGGCATTTTGATTCCGTTGTTATATCGAACGGGCTTTGTTCGATTCATTGCATTATTCATCCTGTCCATCCTCATGATTGAAACGATTCAGGCACTAACGTTGCTTGGCAGCTTTGATATTAACGACGTAATAGAAAACTCATTAGGCGCAGCAATCGGATTCTGGGCGTACAAACTTGGCTTTCGTACAGAGAATATCCGAAAAAATATAGCCGCCACGAGCATTTCCATTGTTGTCCTTATGACCGTGGTTTGGGGGAGCTTCGGGATTGTTGACAAGGCGTTCATCCATGAAATGGGCCCCTTTGTGGCGTTGAATGAATTGATAGACAGCACCGGAAATACATCAACGGGCACAAAACCATACTGTTTCAAAATTGGCGATCAAACCATAGAACCCAAATATAATGTCTATAGTATCGAAGGCAAAAATAGGGAAACATATACGTATGCGTTAGGCAATAAGGAGCTTTATCTCTCCTTGTTTTATGGAGTTCCCGATCAGAAGGAGCTGCAGGGGAGAATAAGTGTTACCGTTGATGGACATGAGTTCCTGTCTGCGTCTGCAGAACGCCATGAGCCGGAAATATTCACAGTTTATCTCGAAAAGGCAAATGAGCTAACGATAACCATTGAAGGAAATGAAACGGTGTGGGATGTTGCGTTTAGAGAGATGAAATATTATTGGAGCTGGGAAAAGCGCGAGCAATAAGGCGAAATCCGAATGCTGTACAAGATAAGGTGAATCATGACTAGATTGTACATCGATAGAAGCTCGCCGATCTAAATAAGCAGCCAGGGGACGAATCCCTTGGCTGCTTTAATTTATATGACGAATTGTATATGAAGTGCGACAGTTACCATTAAATAATCCTACATGCGCAAGGATGGTCTATAAGAATCATTCATCGCTCAATTCGTATGATGGATTAATGCTTTCTTGCAACGATGGCGAACCGTTGTTCATTCGTAGGAATGCCCTTGTCTGTCATGTTGGTGGCAACGAATTGCTTGAAAATGCGCATATCGTCCTCGAATTGCCCGAAGTTCGGTATCGTTGGCGTATGTGTAAGGATGAACATCAGATCTTCTTCGGTCTGATAATACTGTGTCAGATTGATTTCATAGGATTGGATATTCATGAATCCAGCTTCGCGAAGCTCTTTCAGATATCGACGCAGCAAGGTGCCGGATTCAACGCCGTTGCTTTGTCCTCTGCCGAATGCCTGCTTCAGGTTGAGCTTGTTGCCTTCACTGATTTGTTGGGTAAGGAATACGCCATCGTCCGTCAATACCCTGGCAACTTCTGCGGCATTGAATTCAGAATGTCGACAAGTGATGATGTCGAAGTGTCGATCTGGGAACATGAGCTGCTCTGCGTTCATTTGCATAAAGCGAACATTGGATTTCTGAGCTGCTGCCAGATTCGCTTGTGCCGTACAGACCATGCTTGCAGAAGCATCGATTCCAACGAGCAGAAGCACTTGACCTGCGATCGGCAGCACAGATTCACCGCCACCTGTACCGATGTCGAGCAGGATGTCCGACTTGGCGCACAGCTTGCCAGCCTCATGGAATAGCTCCCAATTCGTCCCCTCTGTAGTTGATTTCACTTGACTGAAATCCCAACCGTTCAGCCTGCCTACTTGATCATAAAATTGTTTGTAATCGAAAGAGTTCATGTTGATTCCGCCTTCCAATAGTATGTGAAATTAATGGGGCATACGAGTTGTCAGAACGGTAGGAACTGTACAACTGCATATCCTTCTGAATGGATTCCATTTCGTTGCGCGGCTCTCTGGTTCCGTTAGGCTCAAAAGGGCAGACTATCCCCTTGATAGCTGGTACGCGTTTTGACCCAGCTCGGAACCTACATACCTCGAACGTTGCGGAATGACATCCATTTCACCTCATTGGAAAGAATGACCGAATTATATCATGGGAAAAGATTGCAGGTCAAAGCATTATCTCTCTTGGTCGTTATCTCATAGAATTCGATAAACCATATAAATCTCATATAGAAAATATTGGGTATCGTGTTACAATAATAGATACTACGTGTCTGCTGCTGGACGATGCAACTCCCACGTCCCAGTCAGGCCAGAGCTTTTGGAGGAAACCGTGAAACCGGATTATGCTGGCATTTGTTTGAATCGAAATGTTGTGCTTCATCATTCCTATAAAGTGAAGAAAGTAATCGCTTGCAGCGAGCTGGCCAATGTATATGCGGGACGGAAGCTGGAGGACGGAGCGGCGGTCATCGTGAAGGAGTTCTACCCGAGGCAGGTAGCTCTTCGCGATCTGGACAAGCGAACCGTGCTGTGCCGTGTACCCTCTGTTCAACGGCAGTATGATGAGCTGCGGGAGGCCTTCCTGATGGAAACGCAGATGCTGCAGCAATTGAGCCACTCGAACATCGTTCGCCTTGTGGATTATTTTGAGGAGAACGGGACGCATTATATGATAATGGAGTATTGCAAGGGCATCTCGCTTGAGCGGTTTGTTGAAGAAGGCAGGCTTGTTTCCGTGGCCGATTTCCTGCGCGATACGATACTGCCGCTTGCATCTGCGCTTGAATATGTCCATGCGCAAGGCATCATTCATCGCGATATCAAGCCAGCGAACATTATCATTGGAGAGGACGGTCAGCCGAAGCTGCTCGATTTCGGTTCTGCTATATACTATGAGAAGACGGGTCATCGGATTTTTACGAGCACAGGATATTCGCCGCTTGAATTCTATTCCGAAAAATCGCAGCAGGGAATCACGTCCGACGTATACAGCTTTGCAGCTACGATGTATTTTTGCCTAAGCGGCCGCACGCCGAATGATGTGACTAGGCGCTTGTTCCAGGATAATCTGGAATCGGTCAGAAGCCTAAACCGCAGCGTCAGCCCGCTGATGGAGCGCACTATTCGCAAGGGACTAGCGGTTCGCCCAGATAAGAGGCATGCTTCCATGAAGCAGATGAAGGCCGCGCTGCATGCGGAACGAATTCTGCTGGCAATGGTTGAGCGCTTGCTCGGCAAGCCCAAGCCGCGGCAGCAGGATGATCGCAAGCAGGCTTAGAAGCAGGATGGGTGCAACTACGTTTGCAACAGGTCATGTTGTACGATTTACATCAATATAGTGTGCTAGGTGGCATTTATAGAGTTGCTGCATAAAGCGCAACATGGCATGACGATGCCTTATTAATAAATAAAGAGGAGGCTGTCCGATGTTGGACAGCCTCCTCTTTATTTACTTATTGAAATCTAGGTTCTGCTGAATCGGGAGCCTGCTCTATTTCCATTGCCCCTGCCGATTGCCAATTTCATTTAACGTGACATTGCAGACGGATCTGCATACGATACAGCGCCCTGTTTAACAGCTTTATAGCGCAGCTCGATCTCCGTTAACCCATCCTCGAACGTAATGTACAGCTTATCATTGTATTCAAGCGTTACCGTATCGTTCGGCTTAACAGGTGTACGTCCCTTCGCTACTGTACAGTTGGTACGGTGCTTGATTCGGAGCGTGCCGTTCTTGCCAGCCTCGAACAGGATATGGGCGGCTTCCGGCAATGGCTCATTCACATCCAGGCGGGCAAACAGTTGTTGGAGGCTCACCTTCCGCGTTTTGCCGAAGGAAGTGAGTGGCCAGTATTTAACGGGAACCTCGTTGCCGCTTGCCGTATTTAAGAAGTACCCTTCCAGTCTCCCAGTGAACGTCGGCTTTGGACGCAGCAGCATGTATAGTGCGAATAAGGCTATCAATGCAGCCAACGCACAGCCCCCGATAATCCAATAACGTTCCCACACCGAAGAAATCTGCACGTACAGCTTTCCAGTAACTGTTCCCCCCTCAGGGTCGGTTGCCGTTACGGTTATTTCCGAAGAGCCGGAATGCAGCGGGGACAGGTAGAGCGCCGCCCCTTCGATACGTGCCTTCATTCGGTCTTCATGATCGCGCGAGACAATCTTGTACGTCAATTCATCTCCGTTCGGATCGGTGAAATAATCCCCGAAATTCAGCTTCGCCTCGCCATCTTCCTTCACGATGCCAATTTGATTCTGTCCGGACAATACCGGCGCTTTATTGACGATTTCGAGCATGCTGCCTGCGGTTTCTCTGAAGAAATGAGGCCCATTCATGACGACAGTCCAGTCGTATTTCCCTGATGTCCGGAAGCGATGCTCCGCCGAGAAGCCTGTCCCGTTGTTCGTCATCTGCACGCGTTCTTTCTGCTTCGTCTGACGATTGGTGATAACAAGCTCTGCCTGTACGTCCATGTATACATCCTTATCTTCCAATGGCTGCTTGTTCGACAGGGAATACAAGCGAGCCGCGAAGGCTGTTGGCAGTCCTTTCGTCGCTTCCTTGGAGGTCAATTCCCCGCCTGCTCGCATGTTATAGCTGCCAAGCAGGTTCACCTTTACAACATCGCCTGTCATTCCCCTGAACTTCAATAGCAGCTCGCCTCTGCGCGGCTCGGGAATCTTCATCAACGTATATTTGCCGGATTTATAGAATCGCGCATTCTTGGTGCTGTTATAGAGCTGAGACTCCAGCAATGGGCTCTGAGACAACAGAATGAGATTCGCCTCTGACATGCTGGAGTTCGGAAGAGGAACCTTTACTTCCTGCATGCCTCCAGTCGCAGTTAACGCGGCGATCGGAACGAGAACCGATTGGATTTGATCGGCGAAAATGCGGTTGAATATATCAGGCAGCTCCTCTGCGCTGGTCGTAATATACGAAGTGCCTCCGGTCTTTGCGGCAATGGTCTTCAGCTGCTTCTCATTCACCGAGCCGTCATGATTCAGGCCGATGGTGTAAATACGGTATCCCTGCTTGTTCGCCTGCTGAATGACGCGCTCTACGTCTTGGTTCGAGTCGGCGATCGTTCGGCCCGTGTAAGCATTGCCGAAGTCGGTGCCTCCGTCGGACAGCAGAATAATGAAAGGCTTATGGCCTTGGCCATTACCTTTACCAGCGATTTCGGCTCCCTTCTTCAATCCGAGGCCTAGATCCGTATACCCATAGCGGCGCAAGCTGCTGATCTGACGCTTCAGCTTCTCCTTCTGCCCGGGCTCAGCAAGCGAAGTTAGCGGCTCCGAGGCCACGATTCTGTCGTTATAGGCCACGAACCCAATACGCGTGCGCTCCGAATCGCTCATGTCCATGAACATATTGACGACTTCCGACGCAATGCCTTCCTTGTCGGTCTCGTTCATGGAATAACTGACGTCCATGACGAATACGGCATCGATTCCTTGTGCCGAATCGGCCTGAGCTAGGGTGTGGATAGGTATTAGGGCTGATGACGTTAGGAATAACAAGCAGGTCGTAAGCAGGAAAATCATAGATTTGAAAATATTTCGTCTACACATAAAAGCTATATACCCACCTTTTAACAAAAAATATAAATATTTTTTGCTGCGATATAAAGTATTTGTTAGATTCTACCGAAATATTTGGGAAAAGGAGGAATGGTGTCTGGGATACTGGGCAGTTGGTACTGTCATCCTATCTCAAATCATCGGAAATAAGTACCAAAAAGTGAAGGGATAACGACAAATTTTTTTCTTGATTTGGGTAAATAAAGGGGATTTATAGCGAATTTGAGCGACAAATAAATAATATTGACAAATTTGGGATGTTCTCTCTAAGATTTAAATAGAACTAATCACCCAAATTATAGAAAACTGTATTTGCGAAGGTATGATTTCTCTTGCATGTCTAGTGCGAGAAGACTATTGCAACGAAATAGAGAGGAGGAAGCATAAAGTCGTGCAAGCCAGTCCTAGCGTATGCGTTCAAGCGTAAGCCAAGTTGGTTGCCGTTTTTTGTGCTGACATTATGGACATTATCAGTCAAACGAACCGAGCCATGCTTTTCGAGGAGATTAACCCGGAAATGCTGGACCTGCTGACCATCGTAGGCGATGTCAAAGGAATCGACAGCCTCAGTGACGACAAGATCAAGGAAGTGAACGAGCATCTGCTTGTTCGGAGCTTCGATGAGTTCCTCGACAAGTTCTCTCCGAGCGTGTATTCGTTCTACAATGCAGCCAATCAGAAAGTGATGTATACGCTGAAGAAGCCGGAGGGAATCGCGGAGGATTGCATCTCAGAAATTAAGATCGACCAGAACAATGATTTTCTGAAAATGCTGTTCACCTTGATCGATACGAAGCGCAGTCAGGGAATTACGAACGTCGATTTCAAGTTCGAGAATTTGCTCGACATGATTTCGCCGAAGAAGGTGATGGACGATATTCGCCAAGTGCGCAAGGAAATCCATTACTTGTACGGCCAGTATGACAAGCTGGATGAAGGGGATCCGAAGAAGCTTGATTTGGGCGATAAGCTGAACGGGATGTTCGAGGACGCCAGCAAAAATTACAACAACGTGATGGCAATGCTGCCGCTCGCGATTGAAGATATCAAGACACGGCTCTTGCTGGGCGGCTCGCGGGAGGAGAATCAAGCTGAGGCGATCCAAATCGGCATGCTGACGATCGGTGAGTCGGGCGAATTGAAGATCATTGAAGCGCCGAAGAGCGATAATACCGAGCTGATGCTCTTGGATGACAACAGCGGTACCGAGCTTTCGAACGTGTTCGGCGAAGATTATGAATCCATTACAGAGACGCCGTCTTCTTACGTGAAGGATTTGGTAGTGCGTACATTCTGTCCGCTGCCAGCGGTACATAACGAGGTCGATACGGAGACGGAAGTACAAAACTATAATACGTATTTGGAGTTCTACAAGAATGCGAAGGATGACTTTGTAAAAACAGTCAAGCCGCTCGTGGAGAAGATACTGGGCGTACGGATGTTCTTCGATCAGTATGCGACCAAGAACAAGGGAATGCTTCCGTCCATGCTCATCACGAACGCGAAGCTGGATATGACCGTGAAGAGCAGCAATATTCCGCGCTTGGAGACGTATCTGAACACGGTGAACTCGAAGAATGAATTCTCCGACACGATCTGGTTCGGGATTGTGCCGTCCGTCGAGTTGGAATCGGCCGGCAAGGTGAAGGTGTCCCGCGAACGCTTCCGCGGCAACGGCAAGACCGTGAAGCAGGAGGGCAACACGATGGAATCGCTGTCGATGCTCCTGCAAGTCGTGAAGGACTATAAGGTGCAGGTATTCTTCAACTTCGAATCTGGAGAAGAGACGACCTTCAACAGTCTGGCAACCACCGGTCTCGATAAGTATATCGACAAGTGCAGTAGCATGGTTCGCAAGGAATACAGCGAGTTCGCCATTCCATGCATCCCGAACTTCACCATTATTCCGAAGGATAAGTCCGGCGTTGTCATCGATAGCCGCATGCTCCACACGGAGGACGGCGTCAAGCTGTCCCAAGATAAGGAAGACATCTTGAAGCTGTGGATCGAGGGCGTGTACGTAGGCGCCGCTTATGTTGCTGCCGGGGTCGTTGCTGCCTATCAGTGTCCGGAATATTTGCGCGAATCGTTCAAGAACGTCAGCCGTGACTATCCGGGCGTACGCTTCGATATTGAAGCAAGCGACCATGCGCTGCGCGCGGTTACGACGATGGCGAAGGAGATTACTGGATTTACGAACAACATCAAAGACGCGATCAACTATAAAAACTTTGGCTTCGTCTTCTCTTCCGAGAATGCGCAGCTTCAGGATAAAGACATCAAGCGAATCACGGTATACAAGGCCAGAAGCATGGCATTGACCGAGAATGGCTTCGATTCCATATACAAAACGCTTGTCAGCACCTATATCGAGCGGATTCTCCGCTTCCAGACGGGTGACTTCAAGCATGAGAACATCGTGAAATTCTTTAGCAATAATCCGAGCAGCCAAAGGAGCAAGTGGCTTGGTACGCGCGGCTTTGTCAACTCGATCATTCAAGACGGGGATGACATGTCCTATGTGATAGACGACAAGAGCAATCTATGCCATATCGATCTTGTGTTCAACGGCAATGTGAAGAATCTCGAAGTCATGATCACGAAGGGCACTACGCCTGTTAAAGCCTAATGATTAGAAGCTTGGCTGGCATATGGAAGCGTATGTTAGAGGCGTGCTTCAAGCGCGCCTTCCAACATAAATCCCGTAAGCATTCCATGCTTGCGGAACCTAAATTATTTTCATTCAAGGAGGCAAAATTCATGGGATTCATACTTAGAGTAGAAGGCGCAGAAACGATCGAGCTCGGCATGGACAACATTCAGAAAGTTGTGTATGACACGGACACACCGAACGATTCCAACGCAAGATCGACGGACGTGGGCGCGACGCTGCGCATTTCCGGCAAAATTATCACGGCGACTGACGGTGACAACGCTGACGACACGAAGAAGCTGGCATTGTGGTCGCTCGTTCCTGCTGAGAAGGCGGACTGCTACCGCAAGGTGACGCTTGAGGTTGTCGCTGCGGATCAAGTGGTGCGCAAAGTGTATTTCCCGAACGCATTCGTGGTTGACTACTCCGAAACTTACGGGGACACGGAAGGCGTAGGTACATTCACGCTGTACATCAAACAAAAGAAAGACAAAACCGAACTGGCTACAATCGACGGCGGTTACCCGGTATAAGCAGGTACGACCTGTTCTGGTGGCAGAAATGCGGACAACAAATATTAAGAGGCTTACAGCCTCTTAATATTTTTATCCGGTACACTGGGGAATTCATGAGAGCCATTGCAATATTTTGTTGAAAACCGTTAGAAAGGCAGGGGCGAGGCGAATGACGAACTATTATGAACTTCTGGGCGTACAGCGGCATGCATCGCCTGAAGAATTGAAGAAGGCATATCGGCGGCTCGCCAAGCAGTATCATCCCGACGTAAATGGGGGAAGCAGCGAGGCGGAACAACGGTTCAAGCAGATTCATGAAGCCTACGCGGTGCTTCAGGATGAGGCTGCACGGAAGGCTTATGATGATAAGTTGGGTGGCATGGAGCGAGACTCCGGACGAAATCATCAATCTACCCATTCAAGAGGGAGAAATGCAGCTTCTGGAAAAGCGGCAGGAGAACGGGCGGATTTTGATCCACGGAACGTGGAAGCCAATTTCGCGCGATTTTTCGGCTTTGATCCAAAAACGAAGAAGCCAATGCAGAACGGCGGTAAGGACGCGGGGAATCCGATAGATACGTCCGAGATGTTCCAACGCTTTTTCGGTATGAACAAGAAAAAATAGAGTGGCTCTGCCGATTGCCTATGCAATTCGGGTACGGCTTCGGCGACTATACGCACGCGGTATGGTATTTTCGGACGAATATGACGAGGCAGAGTGACATGTGAGAACAGCTCCGAACAAGCTAGCAAAGCCATCGTTTTGCTTTAGGTACGGTGCTTTTTTTGATAAAAGGGATGCACATGAGTTGAGCGAAGCAACGGAGGAATGAGATGTGAGTAAGCAAAATAGCAGCGATCAAGTTCACCGTCATGCCAATCGAAAGAGCGGGTGGATCGCGCTCATTGATATAGGGGTTGCAGCCATTGTGGTTGCTGCTCTGTTATATGTGTACATATGGAACATCGATCCCGTCCTGAAGGCGGCGGTCGGAGTCCTTCTGGCGATCGCGATAATCGCGTATGCGGCGCGGCGTTCCGGTAGTCGTGAAGCAGGCCGGCAGGACGAAGTCGACACCATTGCCAAGCTTGTACTCCTGAATGATGAGGGAGAGAGCGTAAAGGAATGGTACATCCACGGCGAAACATCCTTGCTTATCGGCAAAACCGGTGCAGAAGGCGAGGTTGACATAGATCTGTCGGATTCGGAATATGCGTCGCTTATTAGCAAGCATCATGCGGTGCTCAATTATGCCTCGGGCCAATGGTTCATCGAGGATCTTGATTCCCGCAGCGGGGTTGGCATTCGAAGAGCTGGGGGGAAAAAGGCGAATCAGTTGGAACCGGAGGAACCATGCCGGATTCATTCCGGAGATGTCATCAGCATTGCCAACACGCGGTTACTGGCGAAATAATGAACGATATATTGACTTCATGATCATAAGAGAACTATTCAAATTGACGGGGGAATGAAGAAAGATGAGTCTGACAAGATGCGCTAACGGACACATGTTCAGTACGAGGAAGCATGGCAGCATATGCCCTTATTGCAGCATATCGGTGGAACAGCCGCAGAATGTGGACGTGAAGAGGCCGCCGCACGTGGAGGACAATGAGAAGACGATGCCATACCTAGGGGAAACGACCGGCATCGAGCCGGTAACCGGCTGGCTCGTATGCATTGAGGGCCCTCAGCTTGGTCAGGACTATCGGATTATGGCGGAGAAGAATTTTATCGGGCGCGCAGAGGAGATGCATATTCGCATCTTGGGCGACAATGCCATCTCGCGCAGAAATCATGCGGTAATCGTATATGATCCGAAGAAGCGCAATTTCTACCTGTTGCCAGGAGATGCCTCAGGACTTGCTTATCACAACGAAGAAGCCGTTTATTCGCCGGTGGAGTTGGCAGCGTATGACGTTATTCAGCTTGGTCGCAGCAAATTTATCTTCATTCCGCTCTGCGGCATACATTTCGAGTGGAATCACAATATGGGTTAGGGATGATGACCACAATGGATGTACAGAATTGGGTACCGTATCTGATCGTGTTGACTTGTACTGCCGCAATTCTGCTTCTGCTGGGTGTGCGGCGCCGGCTGCTGCTGGATACAGTGAACCTTGAGCCAGCAGCGTCCGGCATGCCGATCGGCAATGGGCAGACGATTGGCGCCCGTGAGGAGCAGGACGATTATTTCGCCAGCGTCACGACCGCACACGGTACGGCCGCCGTACTTGCGGACGGCATAAGCGGCCTGGCGCACGGCAGAATGGCGAGCACGCTCGCGGTGACCGTATTTATTCGGGAGTTTCTCAAGCTAGAGCATATTCGGGAAGTCCAGAGCTTTTTCGTGAAGGCGGCCAAGATAAGCAATACGGAAATTTTGCGGAATTTGAAGGGCGCTCCTGGAGGAACGACGCTGGTAGCTGCCGTCATTGCGGATGATCTCCTATACTGGGGGGCTGTGGGCGACAGTATGATCATGGTGTTCCGGGATGACAATTTCATCCGCATGAATGAACGTCATATCTTGGAGTCGGTGCTGCAGGAACGCTGCTTAACGGGGCAGATCACAAGGGAAGAAGCGATGGAGCACCCGATGAAGAGGCGGCTCATCAATTACTTGGGATATGAGAATTTCAAGAGCATCGAGATTGGCAGCGAGCCGTTCAAGCTGCAGCCGGGAGACCGGATCCTTCTCTGCAGCGATGGGGTGTACAACACGATGACGGAAGTGGAATTGGAGCAGATTCTGTCCAAGCCGATTTCACCTCACGATGCAGCCGAGGAGATCATCGAAGCGATCGAACAGAAGAGATTGATCAATCAAGACAATGCGACCATTGTCATCGTGGATAACGCATGAAGCCTGCTGTTCCTGGCTTCGGTAGATTTCTGAGAGAGACAGATCGAATCGACCACTTTACTCGCTTTTGATTGTGTGAAGGCGAGAATTTCCTTTTTGAACACGAGCTCCGTGATAGGTATGCGAATCATGGGACAGGAGAAGCGGGGGTAAGGATGAGAAAGGAGAACAGCGACTTTAAGACCAGCTTCGTGACGGAGGCCGGTTCTTTTCTACATAATAAAGACTATTTCGCCTATGTGGAGCTGGATGATATGGCCTGCTGGGTCATCGCGGACGGCTTGGATTCGGACATGGAAGTGGACAGTGCCGAGATGGTCGTCAAGAGCATTCTTGGTCGATTTACGGAGAAGCCGACGATGTCTTCGCTGCGGTTGAAGCATTACATGCAGGAAGCGCATGAATGGCTGCGAACGGAGAGCAAGCGCGTGCGCCTTAAGGCAAGCCTGATTCTGGTCGTGACAGATTATGCGAAGATTCGCTGGGTGGCAGCGGGCAATGCCCGCCTGTATCATTTTCGCGGCGGACGCTTATTCGGTCGCAGCAGGGATCTGAGCTTAGCACAGTCCATGAAGGATGCCGGAGAAATCTCGGAAGAAGCGATGGAGGTTCATGAAGAACGCCACAATCTTCTTCAGTATATGGGGCAGCCGGAGCGTTTGGAGCCGTACGTGTCGAAAAAGGCTCCTTTGTCTGAAGGAGATGTTCTGCTGCTGTGCACCCCTGGCTTGTGGGAGGATGTCAACGCAACGGAAATGGTCGACGCATTAACGGATGCGAAGGAGCCAGAGGATTTCACGGATACGCTCGAGGACGTGCTGCTCAGCAAGCAGCGGCAAACGGTGAGCAATTACACGGCTGTTGCTGTGTATGCGAACAAGGTGTTCAAGGAGGATCCGAAGCGTAAATGGCGCTTGCTGAAGAAGTGGCTGTTGGCCTTGATCGTGCTGCTGCTGGTTGGCGGAGGCGCGGCCTTCTACTTCATAAAGCAGGCGGCAATCCAAGCGGAGAATCTGGAGAACATGCTCGAATATCAGAAAAGTGCAGACATGTATATGAAGGATGGCGATTATCCGAAGGCCATTAAGGATTACAGTGAGGCGCGCAATATGGCGATTCGGTTGAAGGACAAGTTCCACCGGGACTTTTTCGCGAAGAAGCAGCGCGTGATGCAGCTTATGGTGGACGGAGATGAAGCTTTCAAGGGACAGGACTTTGCTAAGGCGCTGGACAAATACGGGAAGGCGCAGGAGGAAGCAAAGCCATACAAAGAGTTCAATCATAAGCAGTTAGAGGAGAAAATAGACCGTTCCCGCACGTACATGCAGGTTATGAACTGGGTGCAGGAAGGGGACAAGAAGTTCGAGGCACAGGATTATGTTGGGGCTCGCAGCTCTTACCAGAAGGCACGGAAATCCGCGCTTGAGGAAGGGTACACCGACGGTGAGAAGGATATCCGAGCCAAGCTCGATTCAGCGGAGGAGAAGCTGACTGGCTTGCGGAAGGAGAAGCGGCTGCTGGAGGGCGAGAAGTATGAGAAGAAGGGCGACCAGCAGTTTGCCGGGCAAGATTATCTGGGAGCTATCGATGCTTATTCCGCCGCGCAGCAAATCTATCAGGAAATCGACATGCTGGAACGTGTGCTGGGCATGGAGCGCAAGATCGATAAGGCGCTGGGCAAGCTGAATCCGGCGCCGCCCGCTGCACAGCCTCCTGCCGTCGCGAATGGAAGCGGAGGCACAGCGGTCAATGCGGCGGGCGAATCTGCACCGAGCAACGACGGAAGTGGAGGCGCAGCGGGCAATACGGCGGGCGGATCTGCGCCGAGCAACGCCGGAAGCGGAGGCACAGCGGGCAATACGGCGGGCGGATCTGTACCGAGCAACGCCGAGGGCGGAAGTGCAGCGGGCAATGCCGCTGGTGGAGCCGTGCCGAGCAACGCCGAAAGCGGAGCGGCTGCGAGCAGCGGATAAGGGATGCCAACGGGGAATGCTTCAACTGCCGGCAAAGGGAATGAAGCTCCATCCCCTAGCAGGGAGAACAAGGGAACAAGGAAGGAGTCCATCAGGCGCCATGAAGGAACTGATACATGATCGATTGAGCAGGATGGAGGATCTGGAGCAGCGCAAGTTATTGAAAAATGTAATGACTGGATTGTTCCTGAACCTGGTGGAATATCAGGAAGACATGAATCGGAAAATAGAGCGCAAGGTATTCGACGAAATTGAGGATGGCGAGGAAAAGCACGATATTTTCGTATCGATGTGCCGCCGCGATGATGTCGACCCGATTCATGATTTCCTCCGCCCGATGCTGCCGGAGGACACGGCACACAAAACGATAGAAATGGGAAGTCTTGTCGAGCAGATGAAGCAGCAGGGGAAAGCGCTGCTGCTAACTCTGTTTTTGCAGTGTGATTTTGCAAGGCTGCATAACCTGATGTCAGGGAAAAGAACATTCCGCGGAGAGATGAAGACATCAGGGGGCAATTATGCGATTACGGTGCGCTTGTCGCAAAGCCGACTGTACATCAACGAAATCGAGAAGCTATACCGTGTCTTTCAACAGAACAGCGTTCCATGGAAGACATTGAATCATCCATACGCTTATAAATTTTTTGACGTATGGCTCACGGACTGCGACAGTGCTTTGCGGGAAGAGGACGAGATCAACGAGATTACCGTTAATCTAGAGGAATTCGAGCCTCATAAGCACGTGGATCTCGTACCGCTCTGGAATATCGAGCGGCTTGCCATTCAGAACGACGGCTTTCCCGAGCCTGCAGCCGATCGAATTAATTACGAACATGTTCTGGCGATTCACAAGCTGGGCAGCGAACATGGCTATCTGGTGGAAGGAAATGAGGAACACATTCGTTATATCAAGCGAACGAGAGACGATTTGACGATTGTGTCGCCGCATGAGAAATCCGGCATGTGGACGGTCGTGAAGATTGCGCAGCCTTCGGAATCCCGGCTTGGAAGCTTGGAATACAAGCTGGTATCCAATCGGAGAGCAGATGGCTTTATCGGCAAATATGCGCGGAAGCAAGCCCAAATCGTGCGCTCCAAGGGCGAGATTGTGCGGCTCGTGAATGCTTTTGAGGCAGCGCAGATGCTTCAACTGGAGCATGTGGATATCCTGGAAGCGAATAACGGCGGGGAACAATCCTATGAGATGAACTCGTTCATTAGCGACAATGTGCGGACGGTACTGGATAAGAAAATTATGCGGCTTAGCTTCCGCGCAGTCGAGGACGAAGTGTCGGAAGGAGAGCAGTTCATTCTGCATGATCTGATGAGCTTTCTCGTTTCCGAGGTGCAGATGCATTTTCCCGAGTATAAGTGCGAAGGGGTATTGGCGTGAATTACATATGGGATTTGGTCATTAAGGCAGAGCAATCCGGCCTGAGCGCGTCGGATTTTTGCTTTGTCCCCGCCAAGGTGTATTCGCCCTATATGGAACTGAGCTTGGAGGAGCTCAACGTTTGGGCGAATGCAGTGCAGGACACAATCGAGGTGAATCCGTATTATCGGTTCTACGATCTGTTCAAGGACATGTTCGACATTAACAATGAAGAGGATGTGGAGCTGCGCCAAACGCTGTTCGATATCGTGCTTCACTTTTTGACGAAAATTGATCGTTATCAGGGGATGAACCGGCGCGAGTATTACATAAAGTTCGTGCTGCGCGACATGGAAGAGGGGAAGTTCGGTTTGCGCGTCAGCAAGGGGATCGGCCTGTTCAATCAAGAGCAGCGCGAGATGATCGCGGGGAATGTGCTGCGGCTATATGAGACGGGTGAGGCGATATACCTGCTCAAGGATACGATGCGTGGCATCTTCCGCAGCTCGACGATCTATGCGAATTGCGAGGATCGGGACGAGCTTCTCTTCTATGTCGGACAGGAGGAAAGTGAACCGGCGCGAATGAAGCTCGAATTGATTCAGGAGCTGTTCCTGCCGGCAAGATTCCATACGGAAGTGTATTGGCAGGATCATTTCGGCATTATTGGCATGGAGGATACGATGCGGATTGGAAATGTGTCGCTGTACTAATTAGATCCGCCGATTGTCTATAGGTATGTTGTGATGCTGCGGGTTAGGGATAAGGCGATTGCGATATTGTTCTTCATTTTGAATAGGGGATATAAATGAGAGATTTGGCAGAGGGAGATAAGAAGTAAGGCTGAGTTCGAGGCGGCCGGGAGGGGGCAAAGATGAGCGAGTATACATATAGGCTTTATAAGCAGCCGGCCAAGCGGGATGCGGGGCGGAAGCATGTGGAATATACCCGGGAGGAACTGTCAGAGATGACGACATTCCAGCTCCGGAACATTTGCCATCAGGAGAAGCTCGTGGAAGGAATGATCCATACGCTTGATCGCGACGGATTAATTGCAACCGTCATGAAATACCGAGGGGCGGAGGAAAGCCAGCTCATTCAAACGGCTAGCCCGGACGGGTTTGAACGGGTCGAGAAGATGGTACGAACTTATCTCCGCATGCCGCTGCCGAATGACGGAGGTATTCGGGTTCCGGCCAAGATTACGCTATACGACGGCTTGAAACTCGATCGGCATGATGGATACAGGGTGGAAGCGGGAACGGAAATTGCCGAATCGAACGTGCTGCTTGTCAATGAGCATATGGAGCTGTGCGCGATCCTCAATCTGGTGAAGGATAGTCTGCGTCCGGGCAGCTATTGGCTTGCGATGGGCGAGGGAGCGGAAGTGAGGAAGACGGCGAATCGCCAATACAGTCTGCTCTTTTTCCCGAAGCAAGTATCGGAATATGTGTATCGCACGTACTATCGCAGCACCCCGCAGCCGCCGGCCAATCTGTACTATTACAAGATTCCGGTGGCGGATTTGGATATCCGTGAGCTGGAAGAGACGGACGCGGTGTTGGCGATTGACTTCGGGACGACGAATACAACGGCAGGGGCGTATTTGCACGGTGGGTACGTGGCTTCACCGAATGCGACGGATCTGCTGAACGGGCGAATCCGGCTTGATCGTATCAACTATGTGTGCTTCCCTGACGGAACATCCAAGGAAGGGGAATGGCTCGAGTCGCTGCCTACTGTAATCGGAATCGCAGATTGCTCTGATCCGGAGCGAATCCGGTTCAGCTTCGGCAGCGATGCGCTGCAAGATAAGCGGAAAAGTGGGTACAGCTCCAGCGCTTCCGTGTTCCATGGAATGAAGCGCTGGGTGAACAATTACAAGCGGCTGGAGGAAGTGACGGACGGCCATGGGAATGCGGCAACGGTAAGCAGAAGCGATTTGCTGCGCGCCTATATGCTGCATGTAATCCGAACGGCGGAGCATCAATTCAAATGCCGCTTCAAGCATCTCCATCTATCGGGCCCGGTCAAGATGAAGACACAATTTATCGATATGTTTGCGGATATGTTGCCAGAGTACCGCATCGAGACCAGGGATGCGCTGGATGAAGGCTTGGCCGTATTGTACAACACGATCGCTGATCAGATGGAGAAGCAGCGGTTCCTGGACGGCGAAGAATATCAAGCGCTCGTGATCGACTGCGGCGGAGGAACGACTGATCTGTCTTCATGCCGGTTCCGTATCGAGGATGGGCATATCGCCTATAAGCTCGATATCCATACATCCTATGAGAACGGAGATACGAACTTCGGCGGCAACAATCTGACATACCGCATCATGCAGTACATGAAGATCGCATTTGCTGACTTCTATAGGGGGGGGAGTCAGCCGGACATCGATAGCTTGATCGACATTCCGGCCACGGACATTTATCGGCATGTCGACGAATTCGGCGCAGATGCGGTCTATTCACGCTTCGACGCCCGTTATAAGGAGACGGAGCACTTTCTTCCGACTCGGTTCAAGGAATATGAGAACCATGCGCGCGATGAATATCAGCGCGTGCGGAACAATTTTTATGTGCTGTGGGAGCTGGCGGACGGCATGAAGAAGGAATTTTTCCGCAAAACGGGCATCCTTCGCAATCGATTCCACTCAGGGCCGGGAAGCAGGACAGAAAGCGACCTGAATCTTACGGCCGTGGATCGATGGTGCCTGTCACTGCGCGAGAACGGGCAGTTCCGGGACGTATACGAGCCGCCGGACATCGTGTTCAACATTCAAGAAATGAACCAGTTGATTCGTGGAGACATTTACGCCATCGTACGCAAGTTTCTGGACGAGTTCTACCGCGACGGTAGGCTGCAGGATTACTCCATCATTAAGCTGACAGGCCAATCCTGCCGAATCGACGTGTTTCGGGAAGCGCTGAAGGAATTCGTACCGGGAAGAGCAATCGAATTCCGGCAGAAGGCGGAAGATTCGGGGAAGGTTCCAGAGCTGAAGCTGGCCTGCTTGCGCGGTGCCCTGCGCTACTTGAGCGCCCGGAAGTCGGGACTTATCGAAGCGCAGCTGACGAATCATGCGCCGGTCGTTCCGTATTCGGTCAGTGCCTGGACACATACCGGGCGGGAAAAGATGCTCATCTCCGGCTACGAGCGGCTGGATCAGGCGCAGGGCTCGATTTCGCGGCCGCTTAGCGCGCATGAGATCGAGTTCCATATTCGTGGAGGCGACGGGCAATTGAGACACACGGTGACATATCGGAATGATTTCGCTGATTATCGTCCCGCTCTATACGAAGAGATCGCCGCCCAGTACGGCGCCAGCATTCCACAGGACGATACGGATTCGATTGCCAACGGCGAGGCGAAATGGTTCGTTTTTGCGGGCGATGGCAGCTGGGGATTCAACGCGGTGCCGGTTGCGCGGGTCAATGAGCAGCTCCATATCGGGAAGAAGCAGTTCTATGCGTTTGAAAATGATTTATCGGAGCTGGATTTCTTCGACGGGTTGAAATAAGGAAGGATGTACGTGTTCCAGAAGGCTGAGTGGCTCCGTAACTTCCTGTATGACTTATGGAGCAAAGGGCCTTGTTATACAATCTCAGTGGAGAAAGGAGGGAACGCCTTGTTTACGCACCAAATGCCGCATTTCCATAAAGGCCGGATTCTGAAAACCACCATGCTGGAGAGTCTGCGCGATTATCCGCGCCAGTTCGCAGACATCATCTACCAGCACTATTCCGACGGTATCATCGTGGGTGGAGAGGTTCAGGTCAATGCAGAAAGCTTGATGATTGCCAAAGGCATCGTCAAGCATGACGGCCGCTTATATACCATGGAAGAGGATTTCGAACTTCCGTATTCCTCGAACGGCAAGGAGACAGTGCTCAAAATTCGCTTTCTCACGGAACAGGCAGCGAGCGACTTCACGACGCTTCCGGGCGAGATCGTGCTGGATGAGAACGATGTGCAGGTGCAGACGGACGAGCTGGAGCTCGGTCGGTTCAAGCTGAAGGAGGGTGCCCGGCTGCGTGCGGATTATCAGGGTTTTGCCGACTTGGCGACCGAGTATAACACGTTCAACGTCATCCATGTGCCGTATGCCGGTATCGGAAGCAGCACGCTGTCTCCATTCATTTTGCAGTATTTCGCCAATGAACTGCTGAAGAGCGGCACGGATCACCCCTATGATGCGAGCTTCGCCATGCTCTGCCTGAACGGCGGCGCCGTGGAACGGAACGTCATTCAGCATTATCTCGGTCAGCGTCTCGGAACGGGATACCGCGAGCTGAGCAATGAGCGCATCTTCGCAGGCCTGCGGAGAATCTTGAGTGAAGCGGGAGGAGGCAGAGCGCTGTCTCCTGATGTACGGCACGGCGGCCAGCAGCGGATGATTGTGGATTGATCGGTCAGGAGCTTTTGTTTGAGTAATTACAACATGCGAGAGGTGATATCGTGAGCGAGCAGGAACATATGGACGTTCAAATCATCAAATTGCTTAATGAAGAGCAAGGTGAGACAGAATCAGGCAAGGGGAGTGTCCTGAAAGGTTCTGTTAAAACAGGCAGCGAAATTATCCGTTTTGAACAACGCTATCTATTAGACAAAAAAGTAGCCATACATTTGCCAAAAGCGTTCGAAATCATGCCCAGCGATCTAGCTGCTTTAAAGTATCCTTCTGAAAGACGGCCTTCTCTCATTTTAATGAGCGAGAGCACGACGATTAATATAGCCTTTAATCACACGAACACCCCGATTGAGGATCAAGATGTCGGTGCATTCAAGGATGCGATGATGGAATTCATTAAGCAGACACAGCCTTCAGCTCAATGGTATGAAAATGATGTATTACAGATTAACGATAAATCAGTCAGCTATTTCGATTTGCTTATTCCGGCATTAGATACGAGCATCTATAACTTGATGTTCTGCACTGAGCTGGAGGGAAGAGCTCTGATGTGTACGTTTAACTGTACAGAGCAGGAAATGAATGATTGGAAACCGATCGCATTCGAGGTTATGCATACGCTTCGTACGATGACGAGAGAGGGAGGGGCTAGTCTATGAGTGAAGTACTATCATATGACAATCTGCAAGTGTCGCCTTATCGTATAACACAGTTGCAAGAGCTAAGTATCGTGAAGAAAGTGAATGATCACACTAGACTCCGCCTCACGGGCATTGTGCCGGAAGAACTGACGGATCGTTATGTGAAGATGACCGAAGCTGATACGAATATTGAAATTAAGCAGGTTAATGATGAGTCGCAGGGAACCCCGCTTTTTGCAGGAGTTGTACAGCATATTGAAGTGAAAGCGATTAGAGGGGTCTATTACATAGAAATAGAAGCGATATCCCATACGTATAAGCTGGATATGAAGCGGCGTACCCGTTCCTTTCAGCATGCAAAGATGACTTATGCGGCTCTGCTTGAGACGATTATTGCTGATTACCCATGGGTGGACTTTATGGATATCGTTTCAGATGGAAGCTGCATCGGGGCGTTTACCTTGCAATATCAGGAGACGGACTGGGAGTTTCTGCAGAGAATGGCCTCCAGGCTATCAACAGGCTTAGTAGCAGCTTCTGTATTTGACAAACCCAAATTTTATTTCGGCATACCGGATGGAAGTGTGAAGGGTGCGCTGGAGGATTATAATTATCGGGTGAAGAAGAATTTATCAAACTATCGTACCTCCTATGAAAATGGCCGCCTCGGAGTAGACGAGAGCGACTTCATCTTCTATGAAGTAGAAACGAACAAAGTAATGGAGTTAGGCAACGAGATTGCGTTCAAAGGAAGAAGTCTGCATGTCTGCGAGATCCACACCGAAATGAGAAACAGCATCGTGAAGCATGTCTACACACTCTGCCCCCGTCAAGGCTTGTATCAGAATATTCGGTATAACAATAAGATAGCGGGGATATCCCTGCAAGGTGAAGTAATTTCATTGACTGCTGGCAAGGTAAAAGTTCACCTTGATATGGATCCGGAGCAGAAGATCGGGGGAGCGCATTGGTTCCCTTATTCCTCCATGTACACCGCTGAAGGAAGCACTGGATGGTACTGTATGCCGGAGCTAGGGGATCATGTCATGATTTATTTTCCGAGTATGAAGGAAGAAGAAGGGATTGCAATCAGTTCTGTTCGTAAAGATACGAAAGAGAGCAGAACAAATAAGGTAAGCGATCCGAATATTAAATACTTCCGCACCGCATCCGGCAAGGAATTAATGTTCAGTCCCGAAGAAATCGTCATTACGGGCAAGGATGGGGAAGTATATATTCGGCTGCATGATATAGAAGGCATTGAAATTGTCAGCAAGAAGCCGATTCGCTTGAAGTCAGATGAGGACATCGTTATGGATTCGCGGAAAAATGTCTTGATTCGAGCCGAGAAGGAACTCAAGATGCAATGCAAGGACAGTGTCATCAAGATGCTGGAAGGTTCAACGGTAATCAGGGGAAAGGATGTTAAGACGAACTGATGAAGAAGGAAGAAGCGCTCCATCAATTCCGCACTCTTGTCGCATCAGACCTTATCAAGACCCATCTTCAGCAGCTCGACGACTATTTCCAGCTTCATCAGGAGCAGGTAAGCCAGGAATTCGTGGAATCTTTCGCAAAGTTGTGCAGATCCATAAGGGATAAGCAAGATAGTGGTAACATGGGGCCTATCGGCTACATCACGTATTCGATGCTGCGAACCGAGCTGCTGTATGATCGCTGGATGTGTCTAGTAGAAGCGGCTAATAAGCGATGGTTTTTGGATACGAGCCGGTATGAAGAAGGCTATGATGCCGCTTGGATCTTCTCCTTTTGGGGGGAACTGCACACGGACTTGGAACAAGAACGCCGCAAGTATATGGGGCTGATTAACCCGGCTGATGTGGAGCTGATCGCCTTAGAACAAGCTGCAGAATTCTATCGCTATCTGATTCGGCTGGCAACGCACGCGATGCCGCAGGCCGTGCAGTTGACCGAATATCGGGATATGGACAAAGAGGATGACTTAGAAGTACGAGTCGGAGAATATCTGGACGTCAGTGAACTTGTCTACAAGGAGTCGAGCGCATGAAGTTCATGAAATACATGGTCATCACGCAAGATACCCGAATTACAGATACTGTGCAGCTACCGGGAGCAGCCAGCATAATTCGAAGCGTCATGGAGCAGGATGTCATTAGCAAGCGAGACGGCATTGTGCATATAGATGTGAAGTCCAGCAGCAGGAATGAGTATGTAGATTACATCGAGAGTCCTGTGCCGATTGTATCGACAAGGCTGCAGCAGCTTCTGCTGCTGTATGATGCGAACCTGTTCTTCAAGCCGGTTGCACTGCTGGATCAGGAGAATCAAAGGCAGGAGATGTATTGGCTGCTCATTCCAGATCGCATCGATTGCTTATCGGAAGCAAGTGAGTTCTATCCGAACAAGACATTGAAGCACTTGGTAATCGACATCGCCAAGATCGGGAGCAGCAAGTTCTTTCAAGTGGACGGCTTGCTTGAGACGGTAATCGTCATCCGGCTGGATGTTGCCGAAAGTATGCTGCGGAGAGGGTTTACGGGGTATCGGTTGCAGAGGGTTGATAGCCATGATTGCTTGACGGAGCAAGCGAGTATAATAGGACGGGACTATTAAGCATCTAGTGATAGATACAGAGCTAAAGTGGGTGAAAGGAATATCTTGATATGAGTAAAAAAGGATGGTTTATAGGGATAGGAATTATTGCAGTCATCATACTGCTTATTCCGCTTATCATGTTTTCCCCCATAATTTATATGTCTTTAAAGTATGGTATTCAAACTTTGCTGGCCGATAAGAATGGCGCAATGCATATAGCAGAGAAAACATTGGAAGAGCGGTATCATCAAGAATTTATTGTTTCAAATGCAAAGTATTTTGATGTATTTGACCATTTTGAAATGGAGGCAGTCCCAAAAGATCAACCGGAATCTTCTCAAAAATTCAATGTAGCGGTATATAAATCGTCCAACAAAACGGAAGTCAGGGATGATTATCAAATAAGGAAGGATATACTGCCGCTTCTTCGACAATCTTTTTCAGATAGTAAGTATTTTTTTCGAGTAAAAAATACTTTTCCAGGCATTGAATTAACTTTTTGGAATAAAGAAGATTTAACTTGGGATGAGGCGCTTAAGGAGTATCCAAGTGGTTTTTCTGTTTCTGTTGCGGTTTATTCCTTGTCACCCGATACTGAGGGACTGACTGAAAATGAAAAAAAGAGAGTTGTTAAGCTTGCAGAAAATATGAGGAACTATAAGTTCAAATCGAGTGATCTTTATTTTCATAGGCTTAAGCCAAGTACAGTTACCAATAGCGCTACAGTTCAGGAGATTATAGAAAAAGGGGCTGGATCCGATCGGATAACTAGTACTTGTGTAGTTGTAGACTTATTAGATGTTTTCCGAACCGAAGATATTGTGTGCAGATAGACACTTAAAGGGGTTGGTAGCTATTCAAACTCAAAATTTAAACAACAGACTAAACAAATCAAGCTATCTACTATGTAGGTGAAAGGAATATCTAAATATGAATAAAAAAGGATGGTTTATAGGAATAGGAATTATTGCAGTCATCATACTGCTTATTCCACTTATCATGTTTTCTCCCATAATTTATATGTCTTTAAAATACGGTATTCAAACTTTGCTGGCCGATAAGAATGGCGCAATGCATATAGCAGAGAAAACATTGGAAGAGCGGTATCATCAAGAATTTATTGTTTCAAATGCAAAGTATTTTGATGTATTTGACCATTTTGAAATGGAGGCAGTCCCAAAAGATCAACCGGAATCTTCTCAAAAATTCAATGTAGCGGTATATAAATCGTCCAACAAAACGGAAGTCAGGGATGATTATCAAATAAGGAAGGATATACTGCCGCTCCTTCAACAATCTTTTTCAGATAGTAAGTATTTTTTAAAAGTAAGAAATACCTCTCCAGGCATTCAACTAACTCATTGGAATAAAGAAGATTTGATTTGGGATGAAGCGATTAAAGAATATCCAGTTGGTTTTTCTGTTGATGTTGTGGTTTATTCCTTATCACCCGATACTGAGGAACTGACAGAAAACGAAAAAAAGGGAGTTGTTAAGCTTGCAGAAAATATGAGGAATTATAAGTATAAATCAAGTGATCTGTATTTTAATAGGCTTAAGCCAAGTACAGTTAGCAATAGTGCTGCAGTGCAGGAAATTCTAGAAAAAGGGGCTGAATCCGAGGGGATAACTAGTACTTGTGTAGTTGTAGACTTTTTAGATGTTTCTCGGACCGAAGATATTGTTTGTTATTAAACATTTAAAGGGGGGATAACTTGGCTCGAGATATTGATTATTTGCTGTTGTGTAAAGATGTATATTTATAAAAATAAGCGGTAATAAGCTAAATGGACATAGAGGATGACTTAGAGATACGAGTAGGAGAATACTAGGACATCAGTGAACTTGGAGGGTAGGAGGTACGAATTATCTCAAATGTCTTATGGGGGAATATATTCGCATAATAGGTTAAAAGACGTAATGGCCGCATAATATTGCTTATTCAGTGAACGCAAGCCCTCTAATTTATAATTCTACTATTTCCGTCAAATTAATGATGCATCCCAACCAACAGATAAATAAATATTACCCGTTTTAGATACTGCTTACAATAATTCTTAGACCTGATGACTTATCGAAAATACGCACACCTGAAGATATGGATAAATTAACATAGTGGAGGAGTGCTTGTGATAAAAGCATGGATATAAAGAATAACTTTCTGAATCATATAAAGGGGAAGGATTTCTATAGAGAGATTCCCTTTATAAATCTTACATGGAAAGTTCTTAAGGCAATCAGTAAAGATTTATAGGAAGAAATTAAGCAACATTCACTGGTCATCCTCTAGGCAGGGCATTAACATAATGTGCTTTGTTGAACAGTGAGTTTGCTGAAAATGTGAGCCCGGAAGGGGGGTGTTTTAGTGAAAGTTCGCAGGAAGCAGGTCATTCTTATCGTGATCTTTGTCCTCATTTCA
>NZ_MAIS01000352.1:0-310 GCF_001680695.1 Paenibacillus sp. KS1
TTTGCAGCGTAAACATCGTCTGAAACAATGGCGCATAGCTCGCCGACCGCTCCGGCTGCAGCGCCGCCACGATCTTCTCAAACGGGATGTCCTGATGCTCCTGCGCTTTCCATGCTTTCCCGCGCACTTGCGACACTAACTCCCGGAAGCTCGGATTGGCTGACACATCCGCACGGTACACAAGGGTGTTGACAAAGAATCCGATCATCCCCTCGATTTCCCCGTAATGCCGGTTCGCAATCGGACTGCCGACGGCGATATCCGTCTGTCCCGTATAGCGGGAGAGGAAACCTTGGTAGGCGGCGAGCAG
>NZ_MAIS01000180.1:0-3252 GCF_001680695.1 Paenibacillus sp. KS1
AGTGTCCAAGTTCATTAAGGGGCTTATGAGAAAAGACAGACATCAAGAAGGAGAAAATACGAGAAATCTTCCTGTATCATCATTACCCATGGAGTGAACAGGATCCGTATAAAGATGAATTCAATCTTTGGACCCTGCATGATCATGCATGTGGAGAAAATGCGAATGCTATCTTATATGAACGTCGAAATGCAATTAGGGAAGGGGATAAGAAAAAGGCCACAAATTTAAAAATGGACTTACGTGAACTAGGAATCGTTGTGAAAAATCAGGGCGAGGATCAATATGTACGAAAGATCAAATACTAATTTCCTATTGATTTCCACAAAGGTTTATGTAAAACTATAGAAGTGAAATTGTAATTCCACTTTTTCCCTCGAAAGGAGATGTTTTAAATGGCTGCTTATATGGTATTGGTGATTTTAACTTAGCCGAATATCGGGCGTAGTAAATTCCAATCTTTGATTATAGCTTGGAATGAGACAATCGGGAATATTACCCGTGTTTCTTTGCTATGCCGTAAACAGTAACCTTTCGTGAATACTGCTGTTAGCGTGATACGATGTAGGTCGTATCCCTTTTTGATTATAAGCCGACTTTTGGCTTGTCGCCGCGAAACAGCAGCTTCTTAGGAGGCTGCTTGTTCGCGGTATTTTTATGCCCAAAAACAACTTGAATTTTTTAGGAGTGGATCGGTTCAATGATTGATTTGAAACAATATGGCTATATCGATTCCGAGACGCCGCCGATAGATTTGATACCCGGAAGGGTTACGGAACTTCAGCGAGATCAATATACCGTCATCACCGAACATGGAGAAGTGACAGCTGTATTGAAAGGCGCGTTCTACCACACTGTGGGGACTCGAGAGGAGTTTCCGTGCGTTGGCGATTTTGTATTTCTACAATACAACGAAAGCGGCGCTTCGCGCATTGCCAAATTGCTGCCTCGCCGCTCGAAATTTTCCCGCGCTGATTATTCGGGACACGCAGCAGGGTATGCCAAAACCATACTGGAACAAGTCGTAGCAACGAATTTTGATTACGTATTTATCGCGTCGTCTCTAAACTGGGATTTCAAGGTCAGCCGCATCATGCGCTACCTGACACAGACACGGCAGAGCGGGGGTCAGCCTGTCGTAATCTTAACAAAAGCTGACTTGGTCCCGGATTTCAGCATACCGTTAGCTGAGGTTCAGAAAACTGCCCCTGGTGTGCCGGTACACGCAGTTTCCAGTCATACCAGGAGTGGCTTAGACGAGTTGAGTGAATATCTGCAACCAGGAAAAACCGTGGTATTCCTCGGCATGTCCGGCGTTGGAAAATCCTCGCTGCTAAACGCATTGATGAATCAGGATGTAATGACTGTCAAGGGTATCCGCGAGGCCGACAGCCGGGGTCGGCACACAACAACGCATCGCCAGCTTTTCATGCTCCCTTCAGGCGCGATGGTTATTGATACGCCGGGAATGCGTGAACTTGGGTTGTTCGGTGCGGACGACGGGATCAGCGCGGGATTTCACGATGTGGAGGATTTAATCACACAGTGTCGCTTCAGTGACTGCCGCCATCAGTCGGAGCCCGGCTGCGCAGTTCTTGCCGCCCTTGCCGATGGATCATTGGCGCCGGAGCATTGGGAGCGTTACCTTGTACAGAAGCGAGAAAACAAGTTTGTGAATGATAAATCGGGGTACCTCATCGATAAACGGGCACGGCAAAAGTCGATTGCCATGCAGCATAAGGGTAAAAAGGGAGGAAACAAGAAATGAACAACCATGATGAAAGGTGTATTAAGCCCGAAACACTGGCGCTTGTTTTGAGTAAAATGCTCGACAAGACGATAATCCGCGCAGATTATCAACTTACAGAGTTGCAAGGCGGGACAATAGGAACTGTTCGGCTTGTAACAGGTATGGCTGAAACTTCTGATGGTGAAAATCTGCCGTATAAGATGGTTTGGAAAACACAGAAAAAATTTGAGCGTTATGGTGATCCGGATTCATGGCGTAGGGAATACGACCTCTATGCATCGGATTTCAAACAGGTTTTCTTCGACTCGCTCCGGTGGCCGGAGTGTTATCACGCCGAAATAAATGGCGATGAGATTCAATTGTGGATGGAATATATTGATGGTGTGTCAGGCTTAAATCTAACCTCAGAAATGTATGAACGTGCAGCCGAGGAATTGGGGCGATTTCAAGGCAAGCTGTACGCTGAACGACCAAACGTATTGCAGAATTTGACCAATTTAAGCAAGGTTGAGTTTACAAAAAACTACTATCTGCGGTATCGGTCATGGAATGTTTTGTATGATTACATACGCTCCGAAGACTGCGAAATTCCGAAGCACCTATGTAAAATGCTTATAGACTTAGATAACAATGCGGACGAAATATTCAGTCGCATTGAAAAGCTGCCAGTAGTACTTTGTCACAGAGATTTTTGGGTGGCAAACATATTCTATTCGGACAGTAAAATCGTACTTATTGATTGGGATACCGCCGGTTGGGGGTATATGGGTGAGGATATTGCGAGTTTAATAGCGGACGAAGCGGATGTCTGTCATATGGTTGAATACTACCAAAGATGCGTTCGGGCGTATTACAGGGGTTTTTCGGAATATGCGGATGTGTCCCACAATTCCGATCATTGTATTTATGAACTAATCCTTGTTATGTTCGGATATAGGCTTGTGGAGTGGTATAAATTCGCTGAGTCGCCCGAAAATAAATCATTGCACCTTAATACCTTGCAAAAAATCTATGAGATGAGAAATTTGTAGATCCTGTCTAATAAATCCTTCTGCTATGGAAATGGCATACGCCTGCTTCGTAGCATTAGGATTTTTTTGTTCAGGCAAGAACATTGCCGACATTCATGATGAGATGAATCAATCGATTTGTCAATAGAAACTTACAGCTTATGTTGTGAGTTTGTTTTTTTTATTAAAAGCAGAATAAAGGTGGAATTGAAGCAATAGAGATAAACGGTGTTATTTAACAAATGTAAAAAAGTGGAATGAAAAAGTATCATTTTAGTCTGAAATCCATTTATTACTTACCAAGATGGATATGCCAGCATTTAAATGCTAGCTATGCATAAATTTCATTTGTTCTAGGAGGATTTGATGAGAAAACTCAAGAAGTCACTTCAGGTTTTATCTCTTACGGTGGTAACAGCGGTTGTTGTAGCTGGCTCGCCATCTTGGGCACTAGCCCAAACTTCAGAGCCAGTCATCACACCATCAGAGCCA
>NZ_MAIS01000085.1:0-28668 GCF_001680695.1 Paenibacillus sp. KS1
CTGAATCTAGCGCGTCTGCCAATTCCGCCACGACCGCATATTTGATTACTTCCAATTGAGTCGCTAAGTTGTTTTCCCGGCGACAAGGAATATAATATCACGTCATTATAGGTATCGTCAACACTTTTATAAACTTTTTGAAATTATACCTTCTTATTTCTGCTGCAAGGCAGTTGGCAGGTTTCCCTCCCCGCTGCCATGCAGTATTCCAGTATATCCGGTCAAGTCTCAGGGACTGTTCTTGGCTCATCTGCAGGTTGAATCATATAGCTGCGACTCAGCTTTACAACACGCCGATTCCGCTTGCGAATCATGACATACTCATCATCCCATGCAACCACGAATCCCCGAACATCGTTCATCTCCAGTATGTCCCTAATGACTCTGACAAATGTTCCTTCCACTCGATAACGATCAAGCTCCGATTCCTCCATCATCGTGTAATTCACACCTCCGCTATGTACAACATGCAAGGCCTGCCATCATCAGCAGGCCCCACACATACGCATGCTTCATCTCAATAGCCCACATGTTCCTTCGTATCGTTAGTTTCAAACCAGTAGTCCAATACCTTGGCAGACATGACACGCTTGTTAATATACGCAACTTGTTGCGCAGTAAATTTCCCTGTCCAGCTCACCTGCAGCTGATCGCACAGCTTTACGATCGTCAGCAGTTCTGACCAAGCGACATACCTTTTGTACCAGAAAAATTGAGGGTGTTCGATCATATACGGGTACAAATCATCGAATTCCGTGTGTTTGCATGCTAGTGCCCGTTCAAAATGGTTTTTAGCCTCCGTCACTTTTTCTTCCAAAAAGCGAGCCGTTCGTTCATCCACCATCTGCGTTGCCCCCTCTCACCATCTTATCTTTTATTATATGCCAAAGTGGTGAATGGAGAAAAGCAGACAATTCTTTTCATCAACTGAAACTAAATGGAGCTTTGAAGCGTCTAACTATATAAGAGGGTTATTTTAGCTTATTTCTTATTATTTACTGTTGATAACTAGTTCATAACGTCCAAATTGGCAATTGATTCAAATTCCGTATATAGGGTAATATGTTCTAGGCCCGTCGCGAGGCGGTAGAGGAGGATTTACGATGCGGCGATCTACTCGGCAACGCAGTATAACCATTGTACTGGCTGCAGTCATGATGATGTGGCTGCTTCAAGGATGCACTTCACAGGAGCATAGCATCCCCCCAATTGAAACGGATACACCTTATTCGCACCAAAAAGATTCTCAGGTGAAGCCAGATGAACGCAAGCCTGTAGGAAAACAAAACGAGAAAACCGAAATTGCATCACCAAAGAACCAATCCTCTCATAACGGTGATTCTACATATACGGATCAAGCCTTTGATCGTGCACACCCTCAATTGAAAGGCATTATGCTTGCTTCGAACAATGACGCGGTTAAGGAGCTATGGGGAGAACCTGAGGAGCATTATGTCATGGATGATACCGATCCAATTGACGTGTATCAATACGAAGGCTTCTCTTACGGATGCAAGCAGGATGGGAGAATCATATTTGTTGAAGTATCTGGCGAGGATACCTCGACAGGAATTCAGGGTTTAACGATTGGAGACAGTGAAGCTACCGCCTCCAAGGTGCTCGGACGTCCAGATCATGATACAGATTATGTGTGGAGCTATGAATTAAAGAACTGCCTGTTGAGACTTGATTTGGATCCGACGACAAACAAGATCCAAGCAGTTAAGCTATTTTCCAACGAGCGCGTATAATGGACACTATAATAAATGAAACGCCTTGATTCCACGTGGAGTCAAGGCGTTTTATTGGTTCGCATCCGATAACGAATGATAAAGTATGTGATGGTGCCTCCTACCGCAAGCACTACAAGACCACCGAACAGAATCGGGTTCCCCTTCGAGTGAAGCCATCGCACCGCCTCACGCCAATGATTTCCCACAATATGTCCAATCGTTAGAAATGTAGCCACCCACAATAATGCACCTGATCCGGCCGCAAAAAGATAAGTTGTCCATTTCATTCTGGACATCCCCGCCAAATAACAAGTCAAATGACGAAGTCCCGGCACGAAATAGCCGAACACAATACTCCAACTTCCATATTTCTGAAACCAGCGCTCTGTCCGTTCAACTCGCTTCGGCGTCAACTTCAACTTCTTCCCGTACCGATCCAGCAAGGGTTTGCCCACCCGACGACCAACTATATAACTGATGAACATCCCGGTCATACTCCCCGCAAGACAGACAGCGAAGGCAGGTGCGTATTGAAATGGTCCATTTACCGTCAAGCTGCCTACAAAGACCATCAGCGTCTCATCCGGTACAGGGATGCCGATGATGCCTAGAGCAAGCAACATAAATAAAGCTATGTATCCGTAATGGGACAGCGCCCACATAACTGTCTGCACCGTAAGCCCCCCTCCCGTAATTCGATATCTATTTTATCATAACCATGCAGTCATGTCCGAACCTACTTGCTCATATTTTATAGTAATGCGTACAAGCTTGGCTGGCAAGGAGGCGTCTTAACGTTGAGAAAAGCAGTGTTAGTTATGCAAATTGCATTCACGTATATTGGAACCGTCGTGGGGGCAGGGTTTGCGACCGGACAGGAAATATTGCAATTTTTCACAGCTTATGGGTGGTGGGCTCCCCTTACCATCGCGTTGTCGACAGTGCTGTTCATCTGGCTGGGCACGAAGCTGATGCTCCTGTCTCATGACATCAAGGCTCGATCATATGAGGACATTAACCGCATGCTGTTCGGAGATCGGATTGGCGGAGCAGTCAGTCTATTCACGATGGTCATTATTATTTGCGTCAATAGTGTAATGCTGGCAGGAGCAGGATCCGTGTTCGTGGAGTATTTGCATTTGAATTACCAGATTGGTCTGCTGCTTACATTGGTTAGTTCCTATTGGTTCGTCAGCCGGGGCATGGGCGCCATCTTGAAGCTGAACTCCATCGTTGCACCTACAATGCTTACGTTTACCTTGTTCATCATCATTCATACCATCCAAATGCCAAATGCTGCTCAAGCACTAACGCTGAGCACAGACAAGGCCTTCTATGCAGCATGGAGTGCGCCGCTCTTGTATGGCGCCTTTAATTTAGCAATGGCACAAGCTGTTCTCGTCCCGCTTGGAGCTTCGATGCCGAACAAAAGAGTGATTCAACTTGGGGGCATTATCGGAGGCGTACTAATTGGATTAATGCTGCTTTCCGGACATTTTGCGTTGGCTGTGTACATGCCCGGTATTACGCAATTCGATATTCCCATGGGCCATATTGCATCCGGACTAGGCGTATTCATTCAATTGATTTATGTCATGCTTATTTTTTCCGAGATCTTTACAACCTACGTTGCCGATGTGTATGGGATTACCCTGCAGATGCATCAACGTACAGGAATTCATCCGAAACTCCTTATTATCATGATCATGCTATTTTGCTTTCTGTTCAGTCAATTTGGCTTCAAGCCGCTGGTATCTCACCTGTATCCAATCTTTGGTGTGTTCAGCCTTGCTTGGATATACCTGTTAATTCGTTCATCTGGACAGCGTCCGACTCATACTCATCGTCCGCCGACCGACACTCCATTTCCTGCATCGCTGCCACTGCAGCCTGCACGTCAGAAGCATCCAACTTCTCCACCTGAGAGCTAACAACAGTGAACCTTATATCTTGTGCAAATAAGGCGCAGTCCCTCTACTGAAGGGAACCGCGCCTATGCTTAAGAGCTATATGCCAATCGTTGCATTTCTATCAACCGCACTTCCGGCAATTCACGCTTTATCAAATCCACGACATGAGGATGGCAAGTCGTCATCATGACATGATGCGAATCGGAGAGCGCAATAAGCGCCTTCGCTGCCAATCCTAGCCGTTCCTGGTCGAAGTTGACTAGAATATCATCCAGCACGAATGGCACGGATGCCCGGTTCGTTAGCGCTTCTGCAAGCGCAAATCGAATAGCCAGATATACCTGCTCTGCAGTTCCTCTACTGAAATGGTGACTCCATACTATCTGACCATCCTGCCTTGCCAGCGCGATCGTCTTCTCGCCAAAGGGAATCAGCACGCGAGTATAGCGCCCAGCACTCATCTGCTCCATATAATGGGCAGCACGTTTCAGTACAGCAGGCTGCTTCTCCTCCTCATACAATCTGCGAGTACGCTGCATGAGTGTCTTGGCAAGCGCCAGAACTGCATAACGAGACGCTTGCTCGTCCAGCTTCGATTCCTGCAGCGCAATTTCCTGGTGATGGGAAGCCCCCTCCACCTCTTGCTTCAACCTCTCCCGCTCCTGCTCCAATCTTCCCTTGCGTCCTTCCAGCTCTCGAATCCGTGTATCCAGCTGTTCCATTTGATGTGCTATGGAAATGCATCGCTGCTCGAGCTCACGTCCATCATACCGAATCAACAGTTCCTCCATTGGTCGAAATGCCGTGCGTTCTCCTCCGCGATACAGCACTGCTTCCAGCTCCCGAACCTGCCGCTCCAGCTCAAGCTTATAGTTGTACGCATCAGCACGATGCAGCAATTCAAAACCGGTGTTCACGCCGGCTTCCAGAAGAAGCTTATTCATCGTCTCCTGCATCTGACTGGCATGAATATGCTTCTCCTTCCACTCATCATCTAAGGAACTGCTGTGAAGCAACAATTGCTGATATTCCTGCTCGGTAGCCTGTTCACGCTCGATTCGCTCCAGCAGCCGGAATAATCCACCTATCATTGATCCTGACAGAAGCTCCACGCCCTCATCATGAGCAGCGACTCCGTAATGGAATACAGCTTCAGTCCCTTCTTCCTTCGAACCAGTGTCATTCGCCTTCATCGCTTGTTGAGCTCGAGTTGTGATCAGATGCTGTGCGGTATGCAGCAAGCTGTTGCAATCCTGCTCGAACAATTCCAGCTGGCCAAGAAGGCGCGCATGCTTCACAGCCGCGCGATGACGCTGCTGCTCCACTTCTTCGGCTTGTTCCCACCTTCTGCAATGTTCCTTTACCCCCTCAGGGGTGAGCCGTTCCGGAAGAGACTCTTGATCGAGCCATGCATGCCAATCGCGTAAGCGCCCTTCTTCTTTCTTATGCGCAGCATCCAGTTCCGCTGTAAGCAGTCGACAGCGTCGTTCAGTCACAATCACCGTCTCATACAGAGAACGACAGCGTTCTTGTACATGTAATCGTTCACGATGCCAGGCTCCAACCTCTTGCGCAGTCCTTCTTAGTTCATCGATGCCAGCATCGGGTATACTGCGTGCTGTGCTAGAGAGATAGGGCTGCAATAATTGACGGAGCGCCTCAGCATGCACACGGATTGCATGTTCCAATCCATCTTGCGCACTCTCGCTACGCGCCATCACATCCGCTCTGTCTGAAGAATGCGGTGAAAATTGTGAAGATACATATGCCATTACAGCGGTAGCTGCTAGGCCTACCAAGGCAATGACGAGAGCCATTAGCCATTGCTGTGCCATCCACCCGAGCCCGGCAGCCAGTAGGACTACACCTAATCCAAATCCATAGATAATGCGGGAGTGCATAAACTTCTGCGGACGCGGTACATTTCGTTTCCTTCGAGAATAGGATTCGTTATGTACTCGTTCAGGTGTAGATGTACGCTCCTTGCCGTCACTTGAAGCATTCCACACACGCACCGCATCTGCTAATGATTGCTCTGCGCGTGCGATATCTGCTGCGCTTCCCTCGTTTGGGGCAAAGCCACTGCCATTCACTCCAGCCGTCTCACAGCGTTCGAGCTGCCTCTTGGCATCATCGTACTCTTTGGCCGCAATCTCTGCCTCACGGACTGCATGCTCCATCCCGGCTTCTGATTGCGCGATTGCGAGACGACACGCATCCGCACGTCTCTCTGCCAACTGCGCCTGCTCCAAGTAGGAGGAAGTCTTGCTCGCCAGCAGCATCTCCGGTGTCCATGATGAATCCGTCTGACGAGAGAGCCGCCATAATTCAGCTTCGGCAGCATTGCATTCCACTTCAGCCTCTCCCGCTGCTTCTCGCCAATGTTGGACAGTATCCGTCAACTGTGCCAGCCGTCTTGTCTCCGACTCCAGATCTAGCAGCTGTTTGAACGGCTCCTTCCCTTTCTTACGGTCAGCTGCTGCTTGCCGCTTCTCTTCCATTCCTCTGCAAGCAGCTTCCGTATCAGCAAGCTTCCGGTCAAGCTCCCGCCACTGGGCAGCAAGCTCAGGCAGCCTTATTGACAGATCTGTCGGCTGTTCATCCAGCTCTTGCTTGGCGGCTATATAGCGAATCCACGTATCGGCCACACCGCTTGCGCGTTCAGCCTTAGCCAGTTCCTCCCGTTGTACAATCCGCTGCTCTACACACTGATTCAGTTCTAGCTCTATTCGAGTCAACTGCTCTTCTAACTCACTTAGCTTTCCCGCATGACGATGCGCTTCTCGCTGCACTCGTTCTAGCTTGTCCATCGTATGAAGGGTCTGGTTGATCAACTGATTGCGGCCCCTCGGCCGAAACAGTCCATCCATCGATTGCTGCAGCCAACGCTCCGCCTCAGTTATCCCTCTGCCGCCATACAGCCCTGTATCATATAAATAGGCCCCAACCTCGTCATCCTGGAGCGTTTGCAGCTCCTGCAGCTCATCGAGTGTTATGCCAAATAAGCGGCAGAAGAGTCCCGCATTCAATCCCCCTAACAGTTCATCCTCCAATTGAGATTGGCTGACATCTGTCAGAACTCCTGTTGCAGACACCTTACGGATACTCGTATGGAGCGAGCCATCCCGCTCCCACCGCTCAATCGTCCATTCGGCACCGCTTCGATCGAGCACGCTCATCCGTCCCCCATATACAGCCCCTTCGCTCGGCACATATCGGGAATGGCTGCTTCTCCGTTTCGACAATCCATACAGCATGTCCCGAATAAAATAGGTAATCGTACTCTTCCCTGCCTCATTAGGTCCATAGAGCAGCGTAATCCCCATATTCGAACCGCGTTCCGCAAGCGGGATTACCGCATCACGAAATCCTCCATACCCCATAAGGTGAATCTGTAATATTTTCATGAACGCTTCACCCCGCTCTGGAGCCACTCCACGGCTAACAGCATCGCTTCCCGCACCCATTCCTCCTGTGTCTCGCTGGATTGGGAGGCAAGCCAATTCCGCAAGCGTGGCTGCTGCAGAAGTGTCTCCAATGCTTCCTGAATCAGCGCTTCTCTAGCCGTATCATGCTGTTGTGCCTGACTCGCTATTCGGATCAAGTCTCCTGGGAAGCTATCAGTCGCCTCCCACTGCTCAACATCAATATCAGGTGTACAGCTGATGCGAAGTGCGATTGGCCACAGAATCCCTGACACCTCTTTATAAGAAGCATGGTCAAGCTCTTGTGCTTGCCATGCTTCCCTCCATTGTTCGGGGAAGGATTCCTGCTGCAGCGAGGCATACAAGGGCGTTCGTCCAGTCAGTTCCACACGAATCAGCGTTAATCGTTCCCCTTCTTCACCTTTCCAAGCTGCCATCTTCTCATCAAGCAGCTGCATGATAGATTGAAGTGAACTTATCCCACTAACATCGATCTGCTCCTGACGCCACCGAACCGTATCCAATGTTTCGAATTGCAGGCTGACATCACCAAGCTCATTCACATTAACCAGGTAGCAGCCTTTCGCACCTGTTTCTTTTACATGCCTGCCTTGTGTATTGCCGGGATATACAATATAAGGGGACTCATGCAGCACTTCTCTCTTATGAATATGGCCTAGCGCCCAATAATCATATCCCTTTTCCACAAGCTCTCTCTTGGAGCATGGTGCGTAGGGATCGTGTTCCGCACTTCCATCAACCGTTCCATGAAGCAGACCAATGCGGAACAGTTGATTAGCTGCAACTGTCTGCTGACTCCTATGTGTGGTCTCCTCTACGCTATCTGCATGCAACGTACATTCCTCATCAGGGAAAAGGACATTCCTCGCTTGCACAGCATTCCTTTCTGGACAATTGGGATACATCGCTGCCAAATTCTCGTATACCGCCATGTCTCCATAAGACATCCCGCATACAACTGCTACCGGCGAGGCATTCTTATTCGGAACAATAACGGCTTGTGGTTTATCCGTAGGGAAAACGGTCACATTGCTTGGCCACTCCCACTTCACCTCACGATGAAGTGGATCGTGATTCCCATGAATGATATACACGGGAATCCGATGATCCTGAAGCTGCTCCATCCCCCGCTGAAGCCTCCACTGCGCCTTAAGCGAGCGATCTCTGCCATCGTATAAATCACCGCTAATGACAACAAAGTCTACCTTCGCACGAATTGCTAACCGTACGAGATTGTCCCAGGCAGCGAACGTTGATTCGTGAACTTCTTCCTTCAGCTTATCCGGCAGAGCTTGTAGACCGCGGAAGGGGCTATCAACATGCAAATCCGCCGCATGTAGAAAACGAAACGGAATCAATGCCTCACCCCCGCTTCAATTGATAATGTAAATATTTGCGCTTCAATTCATTCACGATACGTGTTAGCGAATAGGTTTGCTTCGCCTTTGCCCATGCTGCCCGCGCAAGTTCATAGCGGAATGAGCCATCCATCATTGCTCTCTCCAGCGCATTACAGAGCGCAATCGGATCATCAGGCGGTACAAGCAGTCCATTCACCCCGTCTTCAATCTGCTCTGCTATCCCGCCAACATTCGTTCCGATGAGCGATAACCAGCAGAGCGCCGCCTCCGCAAATACAGAACCGAACGCTTCCGCCCGTGAAGGCAGCACAAAAATATCGAAGAACGGCATAAACTCCTCGGGATGAAGCATATAGCCGTAAAATATCGTCTCATCATATATAGACAGCTCCTGTGCGAGATGCTCAAGATCCTCCCGAATCGGCCCATCGCCGATAATATGAAGTACATAAGCATGACCCCGCCGCTTTAGCTCTGCACATGCCTGCAGCAGTACATCGAGCCCTTTGGCAGGGACTAAGCGGCACATCGTGATGAGTTGAGGCACTGCATTATCATGGGCGATCGGCTTGAATCGCTTCTCATCAAATCCATTCGGCAGAACCTCTATTCGATCCGCATCATGAACATAAGCCTTCAGATACGTCCGGAAAGAATCGGACACCGTCATCATCTCATCCACTTGAGACTCCAGCTCACGGTATAAGGATGTTAGAAATTGATGCTCCGGTCCATTGGGTTCAATCTTTCCATTTAAGATAAGCTCTTGTTCAAAGCTAGAGTGAACGGTCATAATTACAGGTGTATCCGGGTACAACTGCTTCATTACAAGTCCTACAATGGGATGATGTGCATGTATCAGATCATAGCGATTCGTAAGTCGCAGCTTCGACCACCAGACATAGTCGCGATACGTTTGAACATATTTCTGCACAATCGAACTATCCCCGTACTGCTTCCAATCGAAAGTATGAAAATGGACTTCTTCCTGCCCTTTGCCCCGTATTCGCTTCGGCAGCGAAAAGATCTCCATCTCCCAGTGGGGCGATTGAAATCGATCAAGTATATATGGAATCATAGAGGATACCCCTCCAGGCTGTTCAGGCGGAAAAAACAATGCTTGCAAAATATTCATGCGAGCGCCTCCTTCTTGTTCGCGCTTTTCGCCATTCAACCTTTATGATATATTAGAACATATGTTTCAGTAAAGAACCTTCCCAATGGAGCTGTCATTCATGACTCATTTGGCTAATTCCCTTTCTGAAGTGAACAATGTGATGGGATCAGTGTCTTCCTGTATCCTTTACATTACATTTATTATGATTCTGATGGCGATTCGTCTTTATATCCGTCAGCGATCACCAGCATATATTTTGCTCGTTATCTCCTTATTCCTTATGGCGGTGGAACGTCTGACTGATGTGGTTCGTCTGCCATTGCTGGAGTGGAACCCTCATATTTATAACTGGTTTGTCGGTGGCGCGACCTTGCAAGCGTTTTCCTTTGTTCTCATGAACATGGCGATATACCGGCTCTACAAGAGGCCTACTCGCGGATATCGGGTTCGCTTCTCAGCAATGCTGCTGGTCATCCCAATTGCGACGATGCTGTCTATTCCTTTTGACACGAATATCACACCTACCATCGCTAACGCATGGCCGCTGCTTCTATATCTTATGTTCGCAACGCTGTTTTGTTATGTGTGGGTAGCACCCAGAATTGGACAGCGTATCACTTATATATGCAGCTTAGCAGCTTACTTTGCCACGATTTTGCTTACATCTATGAATGCCTTGCTGTTTACATACAACAACAATCAGCTGTTCCTGTTGGAACGGCTACTCCCACTCGCCTATTACTCCCTATTGTTCTTCATCTTGTTCGAGCGCGTGGTCGAACTGCTTCATATGACTTATCGCACTTCCATTACGGATGGGTTGACAGGTCTATTCAATCGAAGACATATTATGAAAGTGATGCAGCAATATATCCACAACGAGTACAAAATTTCATTTATTTTTTGCGATATCGACAATTTCAAAAAAGTCAACGATACATATGGTCATGATCAAGCAGACGAAATCTTGAAGCAAGTGTCTCTGATTATTCGGGAAGAGGTGGAGGACTATGGCGTACCTGGCCGATTCGGAGGCGAGGAACTAGTGGCGTTGATTACGCATCGCAATGCCCGTACCGAGCAAATCGCTGAGTCAATCCGGCATCGCGTAGAACAGGAGACAACGGTAACCCTTAGCATCGGTCATAGTACGCTGCGCAAATATATGACTTCAGATGATATTGTACGAGAAGCGGATCAGGCGATGTACTATTCCAAAACTCATGGCAAAAATCTAGTCACAAATTATCTCCATATCCAGAAAGCCTCGGGCAATATGTCCTAACAATAAACAACGCCTTCTCCTGCATCTCCATGCAAGGGAAGGCGTTGTCCGTTGTTCCAGATTGAGCGCTATTCTATTGTACGTCTCTTTTGTTGAAAATGATGAGGGACAAGCCAAGAAGCACGATCATATACACGGCAAAAATCGTAACACTGAAACCGAAGCTCGCTTCTTTAAATGGAAGATTGTCTCCACCGTTGAAATACGGCTGCCAGTTCAAATTCGGGAAAATTAAATACTTGTACCACGGCTTGCCAGAGAAGAAGTATATCCCCGCTCCAACGACTGACTTCATCACAATCGGCACGGTAATGGCCAGACCCAAGCTGCGTGTCAGCACAGCTGCTGTCATCGCAAGCAGTGCATAGAACAGTACATCTGGAATTCGGAAGACGATATCTTTCAATATGGACGCCAGTGTAACATCTGCTGACATGAAGCTGAAGAAGATCATTCCGATCACAACACTGCAAATGACCGTGAATACATACACCGACAACAAGATGAGTACTACAGTAACCATCTTAGAGGTAAGTACCGTTGTGCGGCTTGCCGGTCTTATCAACAACTGCTTAATCGTTCCATCTCGATACTCGTCGGTAACGATTTGTGCAGCGACGACCATGATAAAGATGCCAATGAGGGAGCTGAACAAGAAGTTGACGTCGCTCACAAAAGCCATATATGGATATGGATCACTTTTGAAAATAAAGAACCGCATTGCAGCAGCTACAATTAACGTAATAACCGCGATAAACGCGTAAAAATAAGGCACTTGGCGCTTGCTGTTCGCCTTCATCCATTCATTTTGCACAAGGGATACGAAGTATCTCATTCAATACGTCCCCCTTTCGTCATGGACAAGAACGTCTCCTCTAATGTAGGCGCCACTGTGCGCACCTCATAAATGAGAACACCCGCTTGAACGAACTTCTGTACGGCTGTAGGAACCTCGTCATGCATCAGTTCAACTTTAACTGCACTGTCTTCCTCTACACATGCCTTCCAAGCTGTAGATGCCAGCACTTCCATCGCTTTCGCGGCATCGTCGACCACGAAGCGAATTGCCATTGCTTGAGATTGTTCGCCCTCTTCATTCGGATCAAGCGATCGTTCCCCGACAAACTTACCGTTCTGAATGATGAGCACTCGATCACACATGAGTTCAATCTCAGACAATAAGTGACTGGATACGAGAATCGAGATATTTTCCTTCTTCGCGAGATGGCGCAAATAATCACGCAGTTCACGTATACCGGCTGGATCTAGACCATTCGTAGGTTCATCCAATATCAAAATGGATGGGTTATGAAGCAGAGCCTGCGCAACACCCAGCCTTTGGCGCATCCCTAGGGAGTACGTCTTAACTTTCTTGTCCAGCGCATTTTCCAAATCTACCAGCTTCACAATTTCCTTAATGCGCTCCTCCGTAATCGGCTTCCCGCTCATACGTACGAAGTGCTGCAAATTTTTGCGCCCGGTCATAAATTTGTAAAGCTCTGGGTTTTCGACAATCGCGCCAACATGAGCCATCGCCTTCGCGCGATCGGTTCGAATATTATGCCCCTCTATTACAATATTTCCAGAAGTCATCGACATCAGGCCGACCATCATCCGGATCGTCGTCGTCTTCCCTGCTCCGTTCGGGCCAAGGAATCCATATACTTCACCGCGACGCACACTGAATGACAAATCATCGATAATCGTTTTTCCTTTTATCTTTTTCGTTACGTTTTGTAGTTCAACAACGACATCATTCACCATTCATCCGCTCCTTTCTCCTGTCTTACCTGGTTGTTCTCGTAGATGCGTATCTCTAGCTTCCCCTAGTCAAATTGTATCCATGAGTTGATCTTTCCAACCCCGAATCCTACCACATACTCCATACGTACAAGCTTACTATGACGTTTCGCAAAAGTGTCTTACATTATTGTAACCTGTACCTCCAATCACTACTAGAAAATCACAATGATGAATAAGAGATTTCATGCGGTTATTCCCTAAAGATTCAACGTTGCATCGAAGGCCAGCAGTCCGGTAAACTATACAATGCTGATTACTTATACCCATTCGGAAAGGAGCTGTAACATGTCCCTAGAAAAAACATACTACTCATTGCCTCAAGCTTATATTGAGCAAATGAAGCAGATGCTCCCTAAGGATGGGGATGCATTTTTGCAAAGCTATACAGAGCCGCGCACCTTCGGACTGCGTGCCAATCCCGTGAAGTGGCTGACACAGCCTGACGCTCGATCGCGCTCAGAGAAGCTATTCCAGCTGCGCCCCGTGCCTTGGTGCGAGGAAGGATACTATTACGAAGAGAGCTCGCGTCCTGGCAAGCACCCGTATCATGCAGCAGGCCTCTATTATATTCAAGAGCCCTCTGCAATGTCTGCAGTAAGCCTGCTTGATCCACAGCCAGGTGAATTCATCTTGGATTTGGCCGCTGCGCCTGGAGGGAAATCTACCCACATTGCAGGACGGATGCGAGGTGAAGGTGTTCTCATCTCCAATGAGATTCATCCACAGCGCGCCAAAATATTAGCCGAAAATATCGAGCGAATGGGGATCCCCAACACGATCGTCACCCAATCCGATCCACATGCTCTAGCCGCTAAGTTCCCGCAAGCCTTCGATCGGATTATGCTCGATGCCCCATGCTCGGGTGAAGGCATGTTCCGTAAAGATAACGATGCTGTCAAGGAGTGGTCTCCTGAGCATGTTGCCATGTGCGCGGCACGGCAATGGGATATTATTCAGGCAGCAGTAACGATGTTGAAGCCCGGCGGGACGATTGCCTATTCCACCTGCACTTTCAACCATCAGGAAAATGAAGGGATCATTGAAAAATGGCTTCAGCATTACGACCAGTTCAAGTTGATTCGCATGGAGCGAATTTGGCCTCATCACTCTGAAGGAGAAGGACATTTTGTAGCCGTGTTGCAGCTACAGGAGGGCGACTCGGAATCAATTGCTTCCACTAGCTCTACTAGCCGTCGCGGCAAGACTGCCCGCAAGGGAGGTGGAACCCGCTCCAACGAAGCGCAGACGGCATTTACACAGTTTGAGGCTTGGATGAAAGAGTTCCTACCTGGGATTCACTTGGCGCAAGGAATGCCCTTGCTGTTCGGGGAAGAACTCTATTGGCTGCCGCAGGGCAATGAATCAGCTGTTCAAGCACTACGAAGTGGAGAGACACTCCAAGGGCTCCGCATCCCTCGTGCCGGTCTGCATCTCGCTCATATACGCAAGAATCGTATTGAGCCCGCCCATGCACTCGCGATGTTCTGCAGTTCTTCAGAGGTAGCTGCTCAATCCATCTCATATGATGTGGAAGATCCGGCCGCGGAAGCCTATTTGCGAGGTGAAGCTCTGCTTCTTGAAGGAGAAAATGCGAATCTGAAGGGATGGACACTTGTCGCAATAGACGGATTGCCAATTGGCTTCGGCAAAGCATCAGGCGGCCAGTTAAAGAACCATTATCCAAAAGGATTACGCAAATAAAGTAGACTACCTTACAAGAACAGCATCATGCAAATAAAAGACCACTGATCTTGCACAATAGAATGCTCCTGAGAGAAGCTTCGATTGTGCAAGGACAGTGGTTCACATGAGCGAATCATTGCATGGGTACTTGCATGGAACCAATTCCAGCATAGCTCCAGTACAATTTCCTCTAGGGCTGGGTGCAGCTATTTACAATACTTAAGCAAAGTTGCCGCCACTCCATCCTCGTTGTTCGACAGTGTAACTTCCTGTGCAGCTGCCTTCACTTCAAGCGGAGAATTGTCCATAGCCACGCCCAAGCCAGCGAATTGAATCATCGTCATATCATTATAATAGTTGCCGATGGCCAATACCTGCTCACGAGGTACGCCGCGCATAGCAGCAAGCTGCTTGAGTGCATTTCCCTTCGTTGCATCCTTGTGCATAATATCGATAAAGTAGTCTCCTGAGCGAATAAAGTTGTGCTCATGTGTCCATTGATTTAATTCATGTTCTACTCGATCTATCTCTTCCTTATGCCCGCTCATCGTCAGCTTCACAGGAGCATCAGTCAAGCCCGTCCAACCTGGGAACTGCTTCGGCTCAATCAGGAATTGACGGTATAGATCCAGCATCTCCGGGGTCAACTCGTTCAGCTTGTCCACATAGAGATCAAAAGCTGTATTGATATCGAAGTGAACTCCGTTCTCACGGCAATATTGAATATAAGGCTCCAAGCCAGCGCTCGGGATATCGAAGCGGTGGAGCACTCTGCGCCCTTCTGAAGCAATGGTAGCTGCACCATTATGGGTAATGACAACACCCTCTAGTCCGATTTGCTCTAAATAAGGAAGCGTACTGATCGGACTTCTTCCCGTACACAGCACAATCTCCATACCTTGTGCCGCAGCCTTGCGAATCGCCTCCGCATTCGCGCTGGACAGCGTATGATCGTCATGAAGCAGAGTTCCATCCATATCTAAAGCCACGATGCGATAATTCATCACTGTTTTCTCCCTCTCATCTCTATCTTCTGTATCGTATGAACAGTATGATATTCGTAAGTGTAAAGCAGTCCTATCCAGTTGTTGCTATGGTTAGTATTGCTGATATTGTTGCTATTACTGCTGTCGTTGGAGCAAGGTAAGCTCTTCTTCCGTACACTCTCTCCACTGACCGAGCTTAAGAGCCGAATCCAATTCCAGTTCGCCCATTCGAATTCGCTTCAAATAAATGACTTGCTTGCCGACCGACTCGAACATTCGTTTCACCTGATGAAACTTCCCTTCCGTAATCGTCAGTTCGATGAAGGAGTGCACGGTTCCATCGGATTGCTCCTCATGGCCACGTATGACAAGATGAGCTGGCTTCGTCACATATCCATCATCCAGCTCTACTCCTTGTTGAAATGCTTCTCCATCCTTGCTGTCAACCCGTCCTCTAACGGTAGCCACATAGGTCTTCGGGACGTGCTTCTTCGGAGACAGCAGCTCATGCGCCAGCTTGCCGTCATTTGTAAGCAGCAGCAAGCCCTCTGTATCTTTGTCCAGCCGACCTACTGGGAAAGGCTCGAAGTGCCGCAGCTCTTCAGGGAGCAGATCAACCACCGTCCGTTCCCGTATATCTTCCGTAGCAGATATTACGCCTTGCGGCTTATTCAACATAATATATACAAATTCACGATAGCGAATCTGTTCGCCATCCAGCAGCACTTCATCTGCATCGGGATCCACCTGCAAGCCGCTGTCCTTAATTACCCGTCCATTGACTTGAATTAGGCCAATCTTCGCCCATTTTTTAATCTCTGAGCGACTGCCGCAGCCCATATGCCCTAATAGTTTGTCCAGCCTTATCTTTTTTGCCACCGCATGCTCACCTCCATGCTGCACGGTGTGCTCGTGTTCATTCTTCGTTCCTATTCCTCTCGTATTGCAATGTGCACAAGCCTGTTCTGAGCCGTGCTCTTACAGCATACCATGCCAGCTGCGCTTATCACAACGAATCGACATGTCATCGATTTAGGTGACAGCATTCTCCCTCCCCCTTACATTATTGTCACAATGCAGTCAAGAGAGAAACTTTCCCTTATAATCATCGTATGGAACACTGTTATGCGCTGGCTCGATACATATTTAATCAAAGAAGTAGATAGAAAGGAGGAGCCGAATGTTACGTGTCGAAGGCCTATCCCACTCATTTAAGAACGGCCCCGAAACCACCCAAGTACTGCATTCCATCAATTTCGAAGTGAAGCGCGGCGAGATGGTTGCACTGCTCGGCAGCTCAGGTTCTGGTAAGTCAACATTGCTTAACTTAATGGCAGGCTTAATGAAGCCAACTGAAGGAAGCATCTATATTGCAGATCAAGACATTGTGAAACTAAACGAGAACTCACTCGCTGAATTTCGACGCAAGCACATCGGATTCATTTTTCAAGCGTATGAGCTAATAGCCAATTTAACTGTACGTGAAAATGTAGAGCTCCCGCTTATTTTTCAAGGAATTCGTCCCTCGGAGCGGAAACAAAAATCGCTGCGCCTGCTTGAACAAGTCGGTATTCCTGACAAAGCTGAACTGTTCCCTTCCCAATTGTCTGGTGGACAGCAGCAGCGTGTCAGTATTGCACGCTCTCTTATTACCGAGCCATCGGTTATTTTTGCGGACGAGCCTACTGGTAATTTGGATACACGTACAGAAGAAGAAATCATTGCAATCCTGAAAAACTTGAACGAAACCGTCGACACCACCTTCATCATCGTTACCCACGAAATGGAAGTGGCTGAACAAACGAAGCGGATTATTACGTTGAAGGACGGCGTACTGATCGAAGATGGATCGCGCACACGCGTGAGTTCGATAACAGCAGAAGAAGCTGTTCCGGAGGAAAAAATCCTTCAGCCCGTTGGAGGTGAGCAGTCGTGAGAGTACGAGACTACCTCCATCTTTCATGGGATCAGTTGAAGAGACGGAAGGTCGTAACCGGATTATGTGCAGCGGGAATATCAATTGGCTGTGCCGCTATTATTATTGCGATGAGTGTCGGAGAATCTGCACAGACGTTTGCAGAGAAACAGTTAAACACGTACTTGAAAATGGACGAGATTACGGTAACACCAAATACCGGGGTCAGCCAAGGTGGAAATCAAGGAAAAAACAGCGGACAGCAGGCAAAAGGTGCGGATGACGAGAGTATTGAGCGCGGAAAGATTACAGCCCAGAAAATTGAGGTCATTCGCAACATCCCTCATGTCAAGGCAGTTGCGCCATTCCAGCAATTCGGATATTTGGAAATGTATACGATGGATGATCGTCGGACTGGAATTGAGGTATTTGCGACAGAGCTCAATTCGTTAACTGAATTTGACAATAAATTTATGCAGGGATCCCCTTCAGACCTTGATGGTACCGTCGTATTGAGCTATGGAGCCACTCTCGGACTTATTGACCAAGAGACGATGGATAACCTGATGGAGCAACTGTCGAACAATCCGTACGACGACTCCTTGATGGAGCAGTATAATAACCTAAACCGTATTCCTACAGCGATGTATCAACGTCAACTTCGTCTCAAGACGATGCTGATGAACGGGGATAGCAAGACCTATATGAGCTCCCCGCTTCGCGTGTCTGCTGTATTGAAGAAGCCAAACGGTGTAAGTGAGAATCAGGTAGCTTACGATAAGAAGCTGTACGTATCTCTTGAAACCGGCAAAATGCTGATGCAGGAGCTGCACATGAATGACGGCAGTGCAGAACAAGGTACATACAACAATGTCATCGTAAAAGTAGACGACCAAGCGAATGTAGAACAAGTTGAGAAGCAAATTAAAAAGTTAACGTTAAACACGCAGACAAACCTCCATCAAAAGGATCGACTGCAGGAGAACTTCGCAATCGTCAAGACGATTGCACTTGGAATCGGCATTTTCGTTCTGTTCATCGCCTCCATCTCAATTGTGGTGGCAATGACAATGTCCACGTATCAACGCCGCCGCCAAATCGGCATTATGAAGGTGCTCGGTGCGAATCTAAGACAGATTCGCAACATGTTCATCATTGAGGCGGCACTGCTCGGATTGGTTGGTGGATTGATTGGCGTTATGCTGTCCTACTGGATCGTATGGGGCATTAACGGGGTTACCGCAAGTACAATGTCCGAAAGTACGGGGGATGCGATTATCTTCATCTCCTACTCTAATATTCCGATCGGAATTACATTTGCAATCGTAACAGGCATTCTGTCGGGCATTTATCCAGCCGTCAGCGCCTCTCGTACCGATGCTCTTACCGCCATTAAGCGCGACTAACAGCCATCATTTTTGCGTTGTCTGTAGAGCAGTTCCACATAGAGGAGGACATTTACCAAATGAAATCGAAAATAAAACCGATATTGAAATGGTCAATTATCATACTTATTTTAGGCGGCATCAGCTTTGGATTGTATCGTTTCGCTAACCCGCCACAGCCAGAGCTTCCGATGGACAATGCGGGTGCGATCACCTTCCCGGTTACGAAGGAAACACTTGTGAATCATATTGAAGTAAAGGGTAAATCCACATATGAAAAGGAAACGATCGTGTATGCGCCATTCGGTGCAGAAGTGAAGCAATGGGCTGTAAAGGATGGGCAGCAGGTGAAGAAGGGCGAAACTATCTTCCGTCTCGATCCAAGTGCACTGTTGAATGAAATTGCACAAGCTGAAGCTGTAATTCAAAAGCAGAAGCTTGAAACGCAGCTCGCACAATATCAATCCGTGCTAAGCGAAGAAGATCAAGCGCTCCCTTCCACGGAAGCCGAAGTGAAGAAGAAATTCGTCGAGAAAGAAACGGCGAAGCTTCAGCAAGAGCTGAACAATGTAACCATTGATATTCAACGAAAGGAAATCGCTCAGAAGCAGAAGAAGGTAGATGTAGCCAATTATATCGCACCTTCGCCAGGGATTTTCCTATACGATGATCCGAACAAAATTCCACAAGCACTGAAAGAGAATGAACGTGTCGGCAAAATCGTAGAACTGAAGAAATTGCAGCTCGTTACGCTAGTTGGCGAACAGGATGTATTCCGCATTAAGCCTGACATGGCCGTTGAAGTAAAAATGAACGCCATGAAGAACGTCAAGATCAAAGGTAAAGTGCTGAAAGTGTCCAAATTCGCAAAGGCGGTATCCGAGGAACAACGCAATAACAATCAGCCCGCTCAATTTGAAGTCATCATCGGACTCGATGCCAATGAGAACCTGATTGCCGGTCTCAGCCTTACTGGACAAATTGAGACACAACGGAAAGAAAATGCGATCGTTGTGCCAACTGTTGCCGTTATGCGGGAAAAAGAGAGCGTCTTTGTTAATATCGATAAAGGCAATGGCCAAATCGAACGAAAAGAGATAAAAGTTGGTCTCGAAACAAGTGAGAAAACAGAGGTATTGGAAGGATTGAAGGAAGGCGATACGGTCGTGCTGCAATAATCGATGCCACTAAACCTACAAGTTTGTAATTCACAATGAGATCATTTAATATGAGTTCGATAAAATAAAGGAAGCACCCTGCAGAACCGCAAAGAAAGGTTCCGAAGGGTGCTTCTTCTCTATTACAGTGAAGATTGCTCCGCTTGCACATCTTCTTGTTCAAATAACTGATTCCATTGTCCTGATGCGATCTGGACTTTGCGGATTCGATGCTTCTCTCTCTCCAGCACAGTGAATTGAATACCGTTCCATTCGAGCTTAGAGCCCTTCTTGCAATCCGGCATCCGATCGTACAGCCATCCTCCGATAGTATCGATATCCTCGTGCTCAAGCTCAGTGGAGAGCAAGCTATTTACATCCGTAAGCAGCACTTTCCCATCAAATATATAGGTATGCTCATCCAATTGTTCAATTTCAGGGCGTTCTTCCTTGTCAAATTCATCACGGATATCGCCAACGATTTCTTCCAATATATCTTCAATCGTGATCATACCGGATGTTCCACCATATTCATCAATTAGGATCGCCATATGCGTGCTTTCTTTCTGCATTCGCTTAAGGAGCTGATTGATCGGAGTAGACTCCGAAACGGTGAGAACGGGCAGCATGATGTCAGATAGCTTCTTATTAGCCGCTTCATCATATTGCAGGAACAACTGCTTCGTGTTGATCATGCCCACAATGAAATCCTTGCTTCCACGAATAATCGGGTATCGGGTATACTGTTCCCGCTTCATGACTGGAATGCTCTCCTCTACAGGCAGTTCCTCCTGCAAGCAAATCATGTCCGTTCGCGGAACCATAATTTCCTTGGCCAGCAATTCGTCAAATGCAAATATGCGGCTCACATAACCGAATTCCGTTTTATTGATTTTACCGCTTTCATAGCTTTCATTCAGAATAATCTGCAGTTCTTCTTCAGAGTGAGCCTCTTCTTGCTCCTTCGCAGGCTTCAGACCGAACATGCGGATAAATCCATTCGCAGAACTGTTCAACAACCAAATGAACGGGTACATCACCTTGTGGAACCAAATGATCGGTCTAGCGAACAACAAGCTGATCTTCTCCGACTTCTGGATCGCAAGCGTCTTCGGCGCAAGCTCACCAACCACAACATGTAGAAATGTAATGACGATGAATGCAATCAAAAAGGAAAGGATCGAAGCAGCTTGCTGTGGAACAGACAACCACTCAAATACCGGATGAAGCACCTTCTCAATCGAAGGTTCACCGAGCCAACCAAGTCCAAGCGCCGTAATCGTAATTCCCAGCTGACAGGCGGACAGATATCCATCCAGATTGCTCGTCACTTGCTTGACCGCAAGTGCATTCTTGCGCCCTTCCAGAACCAGTTGATCTACACGGCTGGATCGGATTTTAATAATTGCAAACTCTGTGGCTACAAAAAAGCCGGTAAGGATAATCAGTATTGCTACTAGAATAAAGCTGATACTCGGGGGCAAATCCATTATTTGTCTCCTTTATGAACCAAAATATAAAGCTTATTTCCACATATTATACAGGTTAGCAGAACGGAAAACAAAAGTCTCTACAGTCGGAAATCGACTTCTATCGTTATTGTTATTCCAGTCCTCCAGTAAAATAACATCGGCACGCGTCATTACACGAGCGCATGCTCTCCTGTAAGCTGTAGAACCAATTTTACATGAAACTCTCGCATACGGTGTATCCATACAAGCCAGCACATGCAGTTCCTCATATATTAATTTTGCAGACCGGCAAGATTGGGGGTGAAGAGATGGCTATTCTGTTTAATAGAACACTGGTATTCGATAATCTGGATGAATTGCTCATAGGTAGAAATACGTTTGAGCTTGTGCTTCAAAATGGTATAAACCAAAGTCTATGCGACCTTCACATTGCTACTAAGAATAACCTTGGCATCCCTCCACAGCTCGCTTCATTGAAAGTGCAGACAACATTCGAAGCACAAACATTGGTATTGAGCCCGCCTGTAATATCACTTGATGTAAACTTTCTGACTCTCTTTAATAGCAAACAATGCGTTCCTTTTGGAACACTAAACAGTATCTTCTTACTGACATTGACATTTACGAGAACGTTTTTGCCAGGTGACACTCTGCTGATCGCTCCAACTAACAGTCTTGGAACCCTTGTCATTGCCTAATTCGTAAAATTTGTGGATATTACAGCAGAACACCATTTCTGACTTCGTCATGAAATGGTGTTCTCCTCTTCTTCTAAATATGTCTCGATATTCAACTTGTCTTATTCATGTAAGGAAGGCAGCTCGCAGCACTCAATGAGCGCATCGAGCTCCTTATCCACGATTCGAATTGTAAGATCTTGAAATGGAGGCAAACTCCCATCGCAATTGCATAATTTGTCCAAGGTCTCTTCAGAATCGTTACGAAGCTGCTGCAAATCGATCCCCATTATGATATCTGGATAGGCATCCAGCTTCTGAAGTGCTGCGGTCAGCAGCTTAATCGCTCCAGGACGATTGCCATTCTGGAAATGATGCAGCCCCACTGCTACCTGAAGCAGCCCTTGAAGAAGCGGCTTGCGCCCCTCTTCAAGCCATAACTCTTCCATGACATCATGGCATTGATAATAATCCCGTTCTTCATTGAACAGCTTGATGAACTGAATATACAGCCTGTCATAAGGGAGAGCCGACTCGATATTCATAGCTGAATATTTCCGTTCTTCTTCGCTCTCTCCAGTGCATTCGTGATCTCTTCCTCTAATTGCTTCAACTCTGTAATATCATCCTTCTCCCATACTTCATTGAAGCGGTTCTGGAATTGAATAGCCTCAGAAATACGGTGGGAATAATACAACTCTTGGATAAAGGACAAGCATTTCTGTACAATCTTCGACTTGTCCTCGAAGCTCTGCTGCGCTACGAGAATTTCCTGACGGATGCTGGACATTTCGTTGTCTAATACGAACGCCGCCTCAGCCGCTGTCTTCAGACGCAGACGGACCTCCTCAGGCAAGCTGTCCTTATATTTATAATTCAATGAATGTTCAATCGTTGCCCAGAAATTCATGGCCAATGTACGGATTTGGATCTCACCCAAAATCATTTTCTGGCCGAGCGCCGTTTGAACCGGATATTCGATAATCATATGGAAGCTGCGATAGCCGCTTTCCTTATAATTGGTAATGTAGTCCTTTTCATATACGACCTTCATGTCTTGTCGATTCCGAATCAATTGAGCCACGCGATGAATATCATCGACGAACTGGCACATAATTCGAATCCCAGCGATATCTTCAATTCCCTGCTCCAATTGATTAAGAGGCACCTCGAGGCGCTTCGCTTTCTCGAGGATGCTAGAAATTCTCTTCACCCGACCCGTTACGAACTCGATAGGTGAATATTCTTCTCGCTTCTTCAATTCAGTTCGCAACGTTTTGAACTTGACCTTCAGCTCTTCGACGGCCTGTGCATAAGGCAGCAAAAAATTTCCCCAATCTCTTCCGTCCATTTGTACGCCTCCTGTCCATTCCAACCATTCGTTCAGTGAACCTATGCCGCTTCACTATACGACCATTCTTATCGATGATCAGCCCCGATAGCTTCTGAGATATGCTTGAATCCGTCCTGCTTCATCAGTCGCTTCAAGCCCGAAGCTAGCTCACGGTTAATTCCTGGCCCCTTGTAAATGAGACCCGTATATATTTCCACCAGACTGGCTCCGGCACGTATTTTCCGGTACGCATCTTCGGCAGTGAATACGCCACCCGACCCTACGATTGGGATGGCTCCCTTGGTCATTCGATAGATTTGCGATACGACCTCTGTCGAGCGTTCCGTCAACGGCTTACCGCTCAATCCCCCGTTCTCCAATCGATGGACATGGGTTGCCCCCATCCGTGACAAGGTAGTATTGGTGGCAATTATTCCTGACACTCCACTCTGCACAATCGTCTCGGTCATGCTCTCCAATTCACTATCAGATACGTCCGGTGCAATTTTGACGAGAATGGATTTGTTCTGACCATGTGCAGCATTCTGACGATTCATCTCATCAACGACCAGACTGAGCAGTGCCTTCAGCTCATCGCCATGCTGCAGATTCCGCAAGTCAGGCGTGTTCGGCGAGCTGATATTGACGACGAACAAATCTGCAACATTATACATCGTTTGTATGCACTTCAAGTAGTCTTCATGCGCCTTATCATTTGGTGTTGCTTTATTTTTACCGATATTGACCCATACCGGAATTGGTCGATCCTTAATCGCAGCCAATCGCTCGCGCATTGCTTCTGTTCCTTCATTATTGAAGCCCATTCGATTGATTAACGCTTCATCGGGAGGAAGCCGGAACATACGTGGTTTCTCATTGCCAGGCTGTCCCTTCGGCGTGACAGTGCCCACTTCCATAAATCCGAAGCCAATGGATGAGAATCCGCGGACGGCCTCCGCATTTTTATCAAGTCCTGCTGCTAGTCCAATTGGACTGTGGAATGTGAGACCGAACAAAGAGGTCGTCAGGGCTGGATCTGCCTTCACACCATACATCCCACGCATCATGGCAAGTGCACCTGGCACCTTCGTCGCTTTCGCCATGCCACCTATAACCAGGTGATGAGCTTTTTCAGGATCTAATTTGAAAAATACCGGTTTAGCTATGTTGCGATATAACAAAGGTTCCACTCCGTTCATTGTGCCATACATGTAAGCCATGGTTACTGACAACATCGTATAGTTACCGTACCACGCAAGTCTTATTCTCTCAATCACAAGACAATGCGTTGGAGAATTCTTGGCGGGCATAAAAAGGCTCCATGTCCTAGTTTAAAGGTTTCTCGTGCAAAAGAAAAGTACATATGTCATCCAACCTTGACTGGTCAAACCTTACGAAAACGATTACAATAGGCATATAGAAGCTAGAATCGTAAGAAAGGTGATGACCTATGGCAGTGAAACGCAAATCCCCATCTATGCCAGCCAAACATACTGAAGAAGTAAACAAGAAGGCGATCTATTGGATCGGCGGGGTTATCTTGCTATTTGTCATAATTGTCTCAACGCTGCTTATCGCGAATGGATGAGCATGTAATCATAGTAATTTATGGGAAAGAGCCGGATTCCAAGCTATGCTTGTGAATTCCGGCTCTTCTTTTTCTTCACAGGTGCGCAAGGATGTTCGATTACAGCCAGCGATATTTCTTGTTCGGATTGTCCTGATTTGGGCTCAATTTGAGCCGGTAGCGGCCCTCCTTGTCCGGTACAAGCAGTTCATCGGGCAATATATCAGAGCCGATTACGACCTCTGTCCCCATCGGCACCATATCGAATAATTCTTCAACATCTTCCTTCCCCATCCGTACACAGCCAAGCGACTTATCTCTCCCAATGCTCTCCGGCTCGTTCGTGCCATGGATCGCATATAAGGTATCCGATAAGGTCATTCCCCTGCTGCCAAAATCTCCAGTAGATGACCCGTTTGGATCGACTACCTTTTCAGAAATCCGGAAGGTCCCTAACGGGGTTCGTTTGCCGCCGAGGCCAACTTTATAGTTTCTAACCATTATATTCCCGCTTACAACCGCAAGCCGATGTCGCTTCTTATCTACCAGAATACGCAGGGGCTCTCTGAATGGATCTAACTCATCGCTCCATATCTGATTCAACGCCTGCTGCTTAGCATTTTTCGGGGCTGCCTGCTTGGCGTTCTTCATCCGAGCTATAAATGAAGCAGATACTTCTTCATATGCACTTGCAATCTGCGGCGTAATACCGGACACGATATTGTTCGGGTATTTGCCTGCTAGAGCAGCCAATTGCTTCGGCGGTTGATCCTTCGTATGCAAGGCCGCCGTCAGTGCTGACTTCGCCACTAGCCGTTCTACACTCCTAGGCATCCATTGCTGAACAAAGGATTGTGCCTGGGAGCGCTCTGCCTCACATTTGCACTGCTTGCCCTGCAGCGGAGTAATCACGATCCGTCTGCCATCCGAATCGGATGTCAACCGATTGTCGGCACGCAAGGGCGGCTCCCACATCCACCAATTCTGCTGAACACGAATATTCAGCAAATAGTGAACATGACCAGTCGCAGAGGCGAAATGCTCTGTATGCCTCAGGGCTTGACCGAAGGCTGCATTGTCATGTTCAGGAACAAGAATGCCTATCTGAGTAGAGAGAGCAGGGGTACCAACTAGGTGATGATTCCCGGCTCTCGAAGAAGACGTATCATCACCCGCTGCTTCTATTCCCTCATCAGTAATGGCTGGGTGCAATCGGGAAGGCGCATTCACCTCTCCCGCTATCGAGCCGAGTAGAAGGAATACCAAAATTGCTGCCCCCACCCGGTTTCTCACCTTCCGCGGCGAGGACGACACGGTCTGCTGCATTTGCGTTTGCGCCAGCAGTTCCTCTATTTGTTCAGAAGGACGTGGTACATTCTCGAATGCATGATAAATATCCCCTGCTTGCTTAAAGCAGTATTTCGCCTTGCCTTGTTCGCCATTTCGCTCATACTGTTTCCCGAGCAAGTACCAGGCCATCCGATTATCTGGATGCGCCTCAATATATTCTTTCATGTAAGCTTGGTCTTTCTTCGATCCGAGTGGATGATTTCCATCTGATGAAGACGTCAATCACATTCCTCCCTTCAGCAACTTACTTAGCTGTAATTCGCTGTGGCGGCAAATACGAGCCTGTTGCCGCATAGCGCAGGAAGATTCGGTCTCTTACTACAACTGCTCGAGCTTGTGCAACCCACTGTACATCGAAGCCGAATTGTTCAGCTACGAATCGGACAGGTACTAGAATCCTGCCATTTTGGATAAATGGAGCTGCTGGCAGCTTCGAGACGGATGATGTGCCATTGTCTGTAACATTGACTTGACTGCTCCCCGGACGCAGATCGAAACTGCTATCTCCAAGCTGAAGAATCACACGCTTGTCTGCACGCCATACCGTCTTATACCCCAAGGTTTCAGATAGAACCCTCAGAGGCAAGTAGGTTCTATCATCTTTAATCATCGGCGCTGTATCCGAGTCCAGACGCAAGCGATTATAGACAAGCTGTACCTGGGATGCCCGCGACTGCCCCGAAGATCCCATAATTCCCTCTGGGAGTTCATAACGGCGAATGAGACGAATTGCATTGTTAAACGCATCCGTCACAGCGATTGACCCGTTCGCAAGTACAGCAACTGCTGTAGGCTCGTGTAGCTTGGCGTACGAGGTAATCCCGTCTACGTCGCCGCTCTTGCCAGCTTGTCCGCTTAGTGTAACGACCTCTCCCTTATATATATATCGGACAACATGGTTCCATCTATCAGCGACTACAATCCCATTTTCCTCCGTAATTGCAATTCCTGAAGGATTGTTGAACAACGATCCTGTAGCAGCGCCGTCGCGATATCCACCAGATGCATACAACACTTGCTGGACGTTCGGTGCTGTATAAGCTGCAGTTGAGCAGCTCCCAGCAATGGTGGATACATTCCCCTGCTTCAAATCAATCACACGAATACGCTGATTTCCAGTATCCGCAACGGCTAACTTGCCATCACGCATCATTGCAATCCCACTTGGTTCATTGAACTTTGCCTCAGCGAGCTTGCCATCCTTATAATCTCCAGCTCCAGTTACAGCTCCGGGGGAATATTCGACGATTCGAGAAGAACGGGCCGTCAATGTCGTGACCGTACCATTGGCATCAATCCGTCGAATGACATGATTTAATGCATCAGCCACATAGATAGACCCGTCATCCGCTACTGCAATTGCACGCGGCGAATAGAAGCGCGACTGCCCCGCTTCGCCATCCCTCCATCCAGGAATGCCATCGCCGGCTACAGTTGATACATTCCCATTCCGATCAATTTTACGAATAATATGATTGCCTGCATCAGCTACGTACAGATTCCCCTTCTTATCCGCTGCCATTCCAATCGGCTGATCGAATTGAGCTTGAATATCGTTCCCGTCTTTCCATCCCTTCGTATTCCTCATGCCTATTGTCGCCAATATCCTCCCATTCACGTCCAGTCGTCGGATGACCTGATTGCGTGTGTCTGCAACAACAACCGATTTCCCTTCGGATACAATTCCAGAAGGGAATTGCAGGCTCTCTTCTTGTTTTTTGGCCATCGCGCTGCCTGATAAGTAAACCGTTTCGTACCAATGTGATGCAGTCTTCCATGCGCCCATCTCGATCGCTGGGGAAGTAAAGCGTTCAAATGCTTGCGTCTGATCAGAATTCTTGTTCAACGATGAGGCTGCTGCATAAACCTCGGCAGATGATGCCACCGATGCAGTGCTCGCTATCAGCATAAAGGTGACGGCAAGGCGGAATTTCCCTGTTACTAGTCCTACTTTCATCTCCACTATCTCCTTCAATCTTTACGGAGTAACCTTAATCTCAAGTGGTTTCTCCATTTTATTGACTTGCAGCAGCGCACCTTTCTCATCATAGAAACGAACATTGGATAGTTCCAATGTAACTGGGTCTTTGCTGCCATCCTTTTTATAAGGCAGCTTAATGAGCGTGTCGTCACTGCTTAGCGTCACATGTCCAGTTTTAGTCATCATAATACGGTACGTAATCAGGTTGCCTGCCGTCACTACCGAATCCACACTATTGCTCGACTGATAATCACCAGGGAGGTGTGCAATTCGAAATTTGCCCCCGCCATCACGATATGTATCTGGTTGACTCAGCAATTGAGCTTTGTCTATCTCAGCTCCAGCTACCTTGATTGTAAATTGCAGTGTTGCCGCAGGAATCGGTGATGTAAGTCGCTTCAGTACTGCCGACACAACGAAATCCTCATTTGGCTTGACTTGATCTATATTGGCAGCCAGTTCGAGAACATGCTCCTGTGGTTTTGGATCTGGTTTTGGATCTGGTTT
>NZ_MAIS01000315.1:0-409 GCF_001680695.1 Paenibacillus sp. KS1
AGAATGGACAGGACAAGCAGGCAAGACAGGCACAAAGACGATCACCTTTAAAACAGGAGATGAAGGAAACTATTTTCTAATATGGGGGATCCATAACGGAGGGGCGTTATCCCTGGATGATATAAGTGTTCAGAAGTTAAGTGAGTCGTTCGAAAGAGGAGACTTGAACCAAACAAATTACGTAGCAGGATCTGGCAAGATAACAAGCGATCCACAGCAAATTATCACGGGAAAGCATTCTGTGTATGTGGAATCCTCTCCCAAAGAAGAGTGGAAAGATGCGATTTATACGAACGCGAATAAAGTACATTTTGAAAAAAATACAACCTATGCAGTGACGTTTTCTTATAAGAGCATCGTAGAGCCTAAGCAAGGAAATAATGGTTACTTTTATTTTACGGCCAGGGGA
>NZ_MAIS01000117.1:0-13501 GCF_001680695.1 Paenibacillus sp. KS1
GCTGAAAACCGGCCTTTTTGAACACGCACATACAGGCAACTAGGCACCTGTCAGATGAGGTATGCATATATTGACTTCATAGTTTGACTATCTTCATGAGATGAGGGAGATTGTAAACCATGAGCTTCACTGACAACCAAGTTGGCTGTTGGCCGAGTCGATTAATTGATCCAAGCGGAATACGTACTGCGAAGCCGCGTACCACGGGAATGACGATGGTCATGGACAAAGGAATGGGAATGAGCGAATTTACGGATATGCTGGAGCTCGCTCACGAGCACATCGACGTCATTAAGCTGGGGTTTGGAACCTCTGCCGTTACGCCTCTTTCTCTGCTTAGCACCAAGCTGGAAGCCGCAGCACGTCATGATGTTATTGTCATTCCTGGAGGTACGTTTTTAGAAATTGCTGTCGCGCAAGGCATGGTGGATGCTTTTTTTCATATGATGAGAGTGACTGGTTTTACGGGAGTTGAGGTGTCGGACGGCACAATCACATTAACCCGCAAGGAGCGGAATGCGCTCATCCGCCGCGCTAGCGAGGAAGGACTGCTTGTTTGTACAGAGTATGGCAAGAAGGATAATTCAACACCATTTGTTCTCTCCGATATCGTAGAGACCTTTACAGAAGATCTTGCTCACGGAGCCGAATGGATGACACTTGAGGGAAGAGAATCTGGTGTGGGGGTTGGCGTGTATGATTGCAGCGGCAGTTGTGATACCTCATTGGTCAATCGTATTGTCTCCGCAGTGCATACGCCTAGCCGACTGATGTGGGAAGCTCCACACAAGGAGCAGCAGGTTGAAATCTTGCGAACGGTTGGTTTGCAGGCGAATATTGGCAACGTATCCCCACATGACATTATTGCCTTCGAAGCACTCCGCAGAGGACTGCGTTCAGATACAATGAGCGCCATGGTTCAATCTCAATACATGATCTAATTGTTCGATACACGTAACCAGAATTATAAAAAAGGGGGGAACCAACATGCATATCGATGTCATTCTTAGCGTAAATGAGGCACGAGCAATAGATTTGACACATCGCACGGTGATTGTAATCGACGTACTTCGTGCAACAAGCACGATCATCACTGCCCTTCATTATGGCGCTTCCGGCGTCATTCCCGTTGAGACGGTATCCCAAGCCAAACAAATTGCCAAAGATGAGGATGTATTAGCTGGGGAACGCTACTGCAAAAAAATATCAGGATTCGACGCAGGGAACTCCCCTTATGAATACATGTCGAACAGCATAGAAGGCAAGCGAATCGTGCTAACAACTTCAAATGGTACGCGTGCCATCCAGAAAGCATTGAAAGCAGACTATATATTAGCCGGAGCAATCATTAATGCGCAAGCTACTGCACATGCTGCATGCAAACTGCGCAAGGATGTGGCATTGCTCTGTTCAGGCGCACAAGATGAATTCGCCTTCGAGGACGGCCTATGCGCCGGACTTATAATTGCGGAGTTGCAACGCTGTATGGGTAATGCAAACGAACTAACCATGAATGATGTCGGATATACCGTTCACAGCTCCTATCAGTATTATGCGAATCGTATTCCAGAAGCGCTTCAACAATGTTCGGGCGGCAAGAGACTATGCAAGCTTGGCTTCGCAAAAGATGTAGAGTTCTGTGCAACGGTCAATACGTATTCACTCGTCCCCATTCTTACAGACAACCACACGATGAAGCCGTTTATATCATCATAAACGTCACAATTACGAGCAGGGCGCCAGACGGTCTATGTTCTAAAGCAGAGGGGCTTGTTCATACATTGAAAATGACTACAGCATATCAGCACGATGGTATGAACAACTCTCTCTTGAGGAGCATGATACATGAATGGTGAATTTGTACTCGTTACGCTCATACTCATAGGTCTCGTTAGCCGATCTCCAATTATTACGACTGCCGCATGTATATTGCTAATCGTTAAGCTTGTCCATTTAGAGCGCTATCTTCCCACCATTGAACGTCGGGGATTGGAGTTCGGGTTATTATTTCTTACCATCGCCGTGCTTGTTCCCTTTGCGGCAGAGCGAATCACTACCCACGATCTATGGTCAGCCCTATCTTCCTGGCCGGGTATGATGGCACTTGCGGGCGGTGCTATTGCCACCTCTATGAATGGCAAGGGACTGGAGCTATTAAAAAACGATCCGCAAATGATTGTCGGCCTAGTGGCTGGGTCAATCATCGGGATCGTTCTACTGCGCGGCATTCCGGTAGGGCCATTAATGGCCGCCGGTATAACCGCACTATTATTGCAGATAAGCAGATGGATTATTGATAAGTTCTAAAATATGCAGTCCATCCATTATCTACGGTCTTGAGGACCGCCTACGAATGCTGTTTCCATTGTGTCCAAGCCATAGCCTGTATGAAGAGCGCGGATAATATCATGCAGGTTATCAGCTGCCACAACACAGGATACTTTAATTTCAGAGGTGCTCACCATTTTAATGCTGACTCCCGTCCGGGAGATGATGTCGAACATTTTAGCAGCAACACCTGGATGGCTAACCATACCAGCCCCTACGATCGAAATTTTCACCAAATCTCGCTCCGATGTAACTTCACGGTATGGAACCTCACCGCGAATGTTCTCAATAACGGATACTGCTCGCTCACAATCAGCAAGTGCTGTCGTGAAGGAGAAGTCTGCCTCACCGTTTAATACACCGCTCTGTACAATAATATCTACATCTATATGTTCATTTGCAAGCGCTCCGAATACCTTCGCCAATACTCCCGGCAAATCAGCGACGCCCAAAATGCTAATACGCGCTACATTCTTATCATATGCGATGCCACTAACGACTACACCCTGTTCCATTGTAGCTTCCTCCTTCACGATTGTCCCCTCATTGTAGTTAAAGCTGGATCGAACAACAAGACACACTGAATTGTGCTTGGCGTATTCTACTGCACGCGGGTGCAGTACGGCTGCCCCTAGGTGAGCCAGCTCCAGCATTTCGTCATAGGATATTTCCTTTAGCTTCCGGGCACAGTTTACGATTCGAGGATCTGTAGAGTATATGCCGTCAACATCCGTATAAATCTCACATACATCCGCCTGAATAGCAGCAGCCAGCGCAACGGCTGTCGTATCCGAGCCTCCACGGCCTAATGTTGTTATTTCTCCGACTTCCGACATCCCCTGGAATCCAGCCACAATTACAATCTGACCTTCCTGCAGTGCATTCTTCACCCGTTCAGACTGTATGTCGACAATACGTGCCCTGCCGTATGTACCGTCTGTTCGGAAACCAGCCTGCCATCCGGTCATAGACATCGCCTGGTGACCAAGCTGATGGATGGCCATGGATAACAGCGCTACCGAGATTTGCTCGCCTGTCGTGAGCAGCATATCCATTTCACGCGCAGGAGGATTCTCATTCAAGCTTTTCGATTGATCGATTAATTCGTCCGTCGTGTCTCCCATTGCTGATACAACAACAACACACTTGTGGCCTTCTTGTTTTTTTTCTACGATTCGTTTGGCAACCCGCTTCATTCTCTCAATATCTCCTACTGAGCTGCCTCCGAACTTCATGACGTATAGTGCCACACTGACTCACTCCCACCCTATGAACTAGAAATGCTTGCACTTTCTTTTAATAGCATATTATAGCACAATTTTACCAATGCGGTACGTTAAATTATAAAAGCCCCGAATGCACAGGGCACTCAGGGCTTATTAAAAATCTTATTCAATAATTAGGCACGAGAAATGTACTTGCCTTCGCGTGTATCGATAAGCAGTACATCGCCTTCGTTGATGAAGAGTGGCACTTGAACGTTCAAGCCAGTTTCCACTGTTGCGTTCTTCGTTGCACCTTGAGCCGTGTTGCCTTTAACTCCTGGCTCTGTCTCAACTACCTTAAGCTCAACGTTGTTCGGCATGTTGATACCAAGGATTTCACCTTTATAGCTTACGATGTTAACGATCATGTTGTCTTTCAAGAAGTTCAATTCCCATTCCAATTGGCTCTTGTCCAAGGAGAATTGGTCGTAGGACTCATTGTCCATGAATGTATACTCTTCACCACTGTTGTACAGGTATTGTACTTCGCGGTTATCGATTTGCGCACGGCCGATTGTTTCACCTGCACGGAACGTCTTCTCCGTAACGTTGCCGTTACGCAAGTTTTTCAATTTGGAGCGTACGAACGCAGCACCTTTACCTGGCTTAACGTGTTGGAAATCCAAGACTGTAAAGATATCTCCATCTACTTCTACCGTCAAACCTGTTTTAAAATCGTTTACTGAAATCACTCTAAATTCCCTCCTACATGCATGGCAACCCCGATTAACCGTAATGAAATACGTTCGATGCTCAGTGTACCGGTTAGATATCTACTGAACTGCGCCCGTCACTACATGTCTAATACGAGCAGTTGTTTCGTTGATTGTGTTATTATTTCAATCCCGTCTTCCGTAATCACAATATCGTCTTCGATACGTACACCGCCGAATCCTGGAATATAGATACCAGGCTCCACCGTAACGGTCATACCGGGAGTTAACACCGTATCGCTTCCGAATGCCAATCTTGGATTTTCATGAACTTCCATACCCAAGCCATGACCAGTGCTGTGTCCGAAATGGTCACCATATCCGTAACCCTTAATGATGTCACGAGTTAAGGCATCCGCCTCGCGTCCAGTCATCCCCGGACGAATATGTTGAATTGCATTCATCTGTGCTTCAAGAACAATGTTATAAATTTCATGATGCTTGTCAGTCGGCTTACCCAGTACTACCGTACGTGTAATGTCTGAGCAATACCCATTGTACAAAGCACCGAAGTCAAGCTTAATGAACTCGTTGCCTTGGATGATGCGATCACTTGCAACACCATGCGGCAATGCGGATCGTTCGCCAGATGCAACGATCGTATCGAAGGAGCTCGATGTTGCTCCATTCTTACGCATGAAGAATTCCATCTCAAGCGCAATATCCTTCTCGGATACGCCTGGCTTGAGGAAGTTCAGAATGTGGCTGAATGTACGATCCGCAAGCTGAGCAGCATCGCGCATAATCGCCAATTCTCCCTCATCCTTAATCATGCGAAGATCTTCGATCAGCCCAGATACAGGTACAAGTTCGATGCCTTCGAGCTGTCCTTGATATCCTGTATAAGTTGCGAATGCGACGTGATCCTGTTCGAACCCTAGACGACTAATATGCATATCAGACAGAAGCTGCTTCAGCGTATCTGTCATCTTCGCGCCGTGTTCAACAACGTCATAATCAACAGCTTGCTGCGGCGCCTGTGTCATATAGCGGAAATCCGTCAGCAGCACTGCGCGGTCTTGCGTAATCAGCACATAGCCGGATGAACCTGTAAATCCTGTCATGTAACGACGGTTCACCGCACTTGTGATGAACATGGCTTCCAAGCCTTTCATCCCCATTGCTTCTCTTAAACGAGTCAAACGTGATTGGCTCATCTTCTCATCATCTCCCGACTTTGCATTGTTCCGTCACCCTTGAGATTAACCTTCTGCCCGTTGTGAGGACACATACTGATGCAGTGCAGACAATCCCAACTCATAGCTTAATGCTCCGAATCCCGCAATTTGTCCTACCACTACAGGAGCGGTTACAGACACATGCCGGAACTCTTCCCGCTTATGTATGTTGGACATATGAACTTCCACTGTCGGAATGCGAACTGCACTTAATGCATCTCGCAATGCATAGCTGTAATGCGTAAGTGCTCCCGGATTAATGACAATACCGTCGCATGTCCCATATGCCTCATGGATGCGGTCTATGAGCGCTCCTTCATGATTGCTCTGGTAGCATTCCAGTGAAACGCCCCAAGATGCAGCCATCTCTGTAAGCCGTGCTTCAATCGCAGCCAACGATTCGCTCCCGTAGACACCAGGCTCGCGAATGCCGAGCATATTCAAGTTCGGTCCGTTCAATAACAAGTAACAAGCCATGATGATTCCACCTCTCAAGCGTACCGTCAACAGACGAATCCTCACGTATTTTAACATACGATGCAGAAAATGAGAAGCGTCAATACAGCAAACCCCGCATGACATCGCGCATTTAGCTACATGATCGGTTTAGGCTTGCGTCGCTCTGGGTATTCATGCGCCTCTTCCCCAGAATCACTTCTTGCTGCTGAATGAACAACTCCGTCGCTGGGTACACGGTCAGGCCCTCTATTTCCTGACTTTCCAGATCCCTGTCCTCCACCGCTGGCATAGCCCGATCCCCCCTTCATTTTGAGACGCTCTGCCTCATCGGGTTCACGCTCCTGTTCATTATTGAACTCCGTTGCTACCGTATAGCCGATGAATAATCCCCAGACAAGCATGATACATGATTCTGTCCATATTGTGTTCCATGTTGTCCTCCATACTGGATGCACGAGACCAAGCATAGGCCCGGGTGCAACATATAATAGAACCCACCATACTATCCCATATAGAATCCCAGGGTACGGACCAGGTACTTTCCGTAGGAAAAGTGTATATAGTATGGAAGCTGCGATTGAAAATAAAATGAATGCGCCCCATCCTACTAGCTGGCCTTGGGTAGTGATCAAATATTTATGCGGGTAAAAAGGTTCCGCAATCATCCCAGGGATCACCGAAGTAAAGTGGAAAGTATAAGCGAGCCAACGTATCCCGCCCCATATCAGCCCGGCAAAAAAACCGATTTGCACAGAAAACGATAATGGGTCAGTAGGATTCTTCTTACACTCCGCCCTTGCTTGCCTTTCATTCATTGCCATTCCTCCCAATTGTGATCATCTCAACGTGTATGTAGTATGCTCCAACCTAGGCGGATTACAATCATGGTGTGGAAAACGCCAGCAAAATTCGCTACAATAAAATTATTATTATTTCAAAATCGTGAAGTGCCTCTTACTTGAGGCACCTTCGGTACACACGCAAAGCGGAATGCATTCAAGATGGGGATGGTGAAGTAATTGTCAGATCAGAAATCCATTTACGGTGGACAGGCCGTAATTGAAGGCGTAATGTTCGGCGGCAAGCACGTCAATGTGACGGCTGTCCGTCGCAAAGATAAATCCATTACGTTCTACGAAGTACCAAAGAAAGATAAAGCATGGGTTGCCAAGCTAAAAAGAATCCCGCTGCTCCGAGGGATTGTTGGCATATTCGATGCCAGTGCTAAGGGATATCAGCACTTAAACTACGCTGCAGAGAAATACGCAGAGGATGAAGAAGGAATTGAAGCTGCTGAGGCAGGCAAAGACTCCAAATGGAACCTTGCAATGATCGTCGGGGTAGCGGTAGTCGGAATTTTATCGCTTATCTTTAGTAAAATTATTTTCACAACCGTTCCAGTTGTCATTGAAGAACTCATTTTCGGGTCGACCTTCAATAATATCGTGATCCATACTGTCGTTGAAGGCGTCATTAAAATTGCGTTCCTTCTCGGGTATTTGTGGCTAATTTCCAAGACTCCTATTGTCAAGCGTCTGTTCCAATATCATGGCGCTGAGCATAAGGTAATTACCGCATATGAAGCCGGCGTAGATCTAACGGTACAGAACGTACAGAAGTTCAGCACGCTGCATTATCGCTGCGGCAGTAGTTTTATTATTTTGTCCGTCATCGTTGGAGTCGTTATTTACTCCTTTATCCCATATGATAATTTATGGGAACGCATTTATCCAAGGCTCCTGTTGATACCGGTCGTCATGGGCGTATCCTACGAGTTCCTGCGGTTGACGAATGCCCTGCGGAATGTGCCTGTGCTTCGCTGGCTTGGGTATCCTGGATTGTGGCTGCAACTGCTCACAACGAAGGAACCTACAGATGATCAGGTGGAAGTGTCGATTGCTTCCTTCAATCGCATGTGTGAGCTTGATCGCGAATTACAGCCAAATCAGGCTGTATCTTAATTCTACATCAACATTATGACAAGAAGGGAATGATGACGATGGCTCGACTGCCGCGATGGTTTATGCTCCTCATGGCTGTGTTGGTTGGAATCGGAATCGTTAGCAGCTTCACTCGAGATCCTATATCCATTCTAATTCCCGTCGCCATCATTGCCGTTGTATTCCTCCTCTATCGATTTGGGCCGAAGAAGAGCGTCAAGGTGAAGGTCTCGCCTCGTACAGAGGCGAAGCTGAAAGCAGCACGTGCGTCTCAAGCTAAGAAGCGCATACGACCTCGATCACAAGCAAAACTTACGGTCATTGAGGGCAACAAGGCTAAGGATGAGAACAGACAACAGACTAAATAAAGAAAAACAGCGCGTAGATGAGTTTCCTTCATCCAAGCGCTGTTTTTTTGGTTATATCTTCGTCTTCCCGCAACAATGCACCTTATACATCTTCTCATAAGCTTCCCTCGTCCACTGTTCGAAGAAGGCGTTACCCGCTTTCTCGCCTGACTCATATAATGCCATGCTCTGCTCAACGGTTAAATCAAAGTCAGTTGTCCCGATACCCAGTGTTGGGATCTTAATCGTACGGAATCGGTTCTCCTTATCGATATAGCGCTGGTCATGTGCCGAGATCATGGTGGATACCATGGCCTGCAGCATTGTTATGAGACCCGTAATCTGATGGGGCTGGCCAGACTGCTTTCCTACCATTTGAAAGCCGATCGTTGGAATCAGACGATTCGATCGCGGGTCAACTTCATCATCGAACAGCCATAGCGGGAAGTTGGAGAGCATCCCACCATCCACAATATAGGAGAATTGATCAGCAAACTTTTTCGTTCGGCCATTCTTCACCTCGAATGGGGCTCGTAATATCACCGGATCGAAGAAGTAAGGAATGCTTGTGCTCATCCGTATTGCCTTGCTCACGTGGAATGATGCTGGGTCTATCCCGTAGTTCGCAATGTCGTCAGGGAGAACCATCAGCCTCCCATTCGTAATATCCGAGGCAATGATTCTTAGCTGTTCCTTCTTCAAATCCCCAAACGTGCGAATCCCTTTCTTCAACAGGCAATCATGCACCCATTTCTCCAGTGCTACACCTGAATATAGCCCCTTTTTCCACATCAGCCGCATGGCTGGCCCTATCCATTTAATCTGGAAAATTGGAGCACGCTGTAAGAAGGATGAGAAAGGCATTTCTAATATGAGCCGCTCCATCTCTTCGGCAGTATAGCCAGCGGCAAGAAATGAGGCTACAATCGAACCCGATGAAGTGCCTGCGACACGGTTGAATGTCATCCCGTGCTGCTCGGCTGAATGGACTGCACCAACTAACGATATCCCCTTGACTCCCCCGCCTTCGAATACCGCATTGATACGCACGGGATACCCCTCCTCGCACACATACTGCTTCTTCTTGTATGTATGCTCATGCAGGAGGGGATATGAATGTATGAAGGTATAATTTCTGATTATGGCTTTCTTCTATTTTTCCTCGTAATACTGTTGAAGTTTATCGGATACCTGCTTCGTATTTCTTACCAGATCAGCAGCGCTGAAGAATATACTGCCCGCTACCGCATCAATTCGCGAATTGAACTCCAACTGCTTAATGAGTACATCTGCACTGTTCCAGTCCGTTTCATTTGCATCCGCAAGCTTATAGGCAGCGTGTCCAATAAATAGTTCCACCCCAGTGCCTGCCGTTTCTTTGACCCACCAATTCACTAACGTGTCGTAGGACGCAGCCTTGTGGCCTATGTGCCAATACACTTGAGGTGCAATATAATCGATCCAATGATTCTTGATCCATGTTCTTGTATCTGCATACAGATTGTCATAGCTGCTAAGTCCCGCCTTCGTTGTTGATCCGGTTGGATCTGCGCTGGAGTTGCGCCATACTCCGAACGGACTTATACCAAATTGTACATTCGGCTTCGTCGACTTAATCTGCTTGTACAGGGATTCAACGAACTCATTCACATTATTTCTACGCCAATCTCCCTTGTTATTGAACACCTTGTTGTAGCGTTCATATGTATCATTATCCTTAAATGATTCCTTGTCCTCACCATATGGATAGAAATAATCGTCCAGATGCACGCCATCGATATCATAGTTATTGACAACTTCCATGATGGAATCAAGCACAAACTGGCGGGCTTCTGGGACGCCTGGATTATAGATAAGCTTGTTCAGATGCTTGACAACCCAGTCTGGATGCTCCTTCGCAGGATGACCATTAACCAGCTTGGATACATCTCCTTGTACACTTACACGGTAAGGGTTAAACCATGCATGGAACTGCATGCCGCGCTTATGTGTCTCTTCTACCATGAATTTCAATGGATCATATCCTGGATCCTTGCCTTGCGTTCCTGTCAGCCATTCCGACCAAGGAAGCAGCTTCGAAGGATAGAAGGCATCTGAAGTTGGCCGCACCTGCACGAATACAGCGTTGATTCCTGCCTTTTGGAGCTTGTCCAGCATGCTTGTATACTGCTGCTTCTGACGTTCCGCATTGAAGCCTGACTTCTTCGGATCCTGCGGCCAATCAATATTGTAGACGGTCGATATCCACGTTCCTCTCATTGATTCCGAATGGATCGCTTCGCCATCTTCAGGGGCTGCTTCGCTACCCTCAGAGACAATTGTTATAATACGCTCTCGCTGATTCCAATCCACCTTCAATCCAACACTTTCACTGATGAAGCGAAGCGGAACCATCGTTCGTCCACCACGCATGGAGGCAGATACGTCGAGCTGCACCTGTTGCCCATCCACTTCCGCATTGCTGTCGCCAATCGTCAAGCGAATGGTGTGTCCATCCTTCTGGAACTCAACCTGGCGATTCGCCTGATCCCAACCTACAGTTGCACCAGTAGCTTCCCCTACTGCTCGGAATGGCAGCATCGTCACATTCTTGCCTGGCACCAAATAAGGAGCTACATCCGTTTGAAGCTGCTTATTGTTCATCAATATTCGAATGTCATTGCTGGCCGCATTCCCCATCTGCGGCATAAGTGTACTTAGCATAACAGCAGCAAATGTGCCGAGAAGTACTTTTTTCGCGTGATTCATCATTCTTTTTTCCATCTCCCTTGTCCATGTTGAACGAGAAAATGAGTCAATATCATTTCCCCTCAACTATTAGACGCAAAAAATAAAACATCTGTTTCGCAAAAAACAGATGTTTTACGATTCATTATCCAATTCACTGCGCAAATCACGAAGCGCTTGCAGGCGCTGAGGGTCTCTGCGGAAGTATTCAACAAGTGTTTCGATGCATGTAATCGAGTTCCAGCTTAGGTGATGCTCGATACCTTCTACGTCTGTATAAATATGCTCGTCGGCTACACCGATCAAGGTTAAGAAGTCTTCGAGCAGCTGATGGCGATCCACCAATCGCTTGCCGATCTTCTTCCCCTTGCTAGTCAGCACGAGCCCACGATATTTCTCATAAATAAGATAATCGTCCTTATCGAGCTTCTGAATCATCTTCGTCACAGAAGAAGGGTGCACTTCCAATCCTTCTGCGATATCGGATACGCGAGCATATCCTTTCTCGTCAATCAGTTTATAGATACGTTCCAAATAGTCTTCCATGCTTGGTGTAGGCATCAAGCGTCCCTCATTTCCTTCCACGTTACACGACTTGTCCAAAAGCGCTTCCTGCTTCAATATGTTCCTCATTTCACATCAATAAAGATTACGTTCCCTTAGCGGGAAATGAAGCATGCATATTTATATACGGAAATAATCGTGTATCTTTAAGTTTACATGGTTTCGAGATCAAGTTCAACCTTAGACCTGTTTTGCTCGACATTTACCATAGCTGCGATCTATGGAAATTCATAGAAAGACCGCTCCATCTATGAAATTAGACGGCAGCGGTCACGGTAGATATGATTTAATTATGTAGGTTCTGTCAGTTATGTCAGTCTTCTCATCCACTCTGGGGTAATCTGCTGCAGCCAAATATTCAGCTGACTCAAATGATCGGTGAACAAGAGTATCCCCATCACGATCATAATTGCCCCGCCTACCTTCATCATGACGCCCGAATATTTCGTAAGCCATCGAGTTGAGCCAATGAAGAAGGATAGAATAAAGAATGGCAAACCAAAACCAATACAATAGGCGGTAATCATTAACATTCCTGTGCTTGGCTCAGATGCACTTAATGAAATGATGGCAGTCAAAATTGGGCCAATGCAAGGCGACCAGCCTGCGGAGAAGCCCATCCCGAACAAAAAGGAGCCTAAGTATCCGCTCTTCTGTCCAAAATCCAGCTTCCGTTCCTTCATTAAGAGTTGAGGCTTGAATACACCGATGAGCACAAGCCCCATAATGAGAATGAAAATAGCCGAAATCTGACGAATCAAATCTCGATATTCAGCCAAGTAAGAACCGAGCAGAGTAGCGCCCAGACCAAGTGTATAGAACACAACACTGATCCCTAAAATGAAAAACAACGTGTGAGTCATTGTGCGCCATCTAACCTCGCGCTTATTCTGCTTATCCTTTAATTGACTCACCGACATCCCCGTAATGATCGAAATGTAAGATGGATATAACGGCAAACAGCATGGAGATATAAAGGATACAAATCCCGCCCAGAAAGCTATCCACACCGTAATATGACCCAACCGCTTCGCCTCCCCGTATTAGTCGATTGCCCTAACAGGAAGAAGATGGGCGCTGTATCACACCCGAATTCCTCTTCTTGCTATCAATGTCAATATTAACACGGCAATGAGCAATAGGACAATCGTAGCCCCTGGCGCCAAATTCCAAATCCCTGCGGTCAGCAGCCCGCCAACGACAGCAGCTTCGGCTACAAGCACTGATACGATAACTGACTGCTTGAATCCCTTGGCTACAAACAGACTAATGGCTACTGGAATCGTTAATAAGGCCGAGACGAGAAGTGCGCCTACAATTTTGATGGCTGCACTAATTACGAGCGCGGTCAGCACCGTGACGGCAATATTAAGCATTCGTACCGGAAGGCCATTTACCGCAGCTGCATCTTCATCAAAGGTAAGCAAAAACATTTCCTTGAAGAAGAGGAGCAGAAATACGACAACGATAAGGGTTACAACCCCAACTACGATCAAGTCAGTGCCATTCAGAGTATAAATACTTCCGAACAAATAATTGTTCACATTCGCGCTAAAGTTCATTCCTAGCGTAAAAAAGAGCGATGCCAGCGCAACACCGCCTGACATGATGACAGCAATGGAGAGCTCAGCGTACGTTTTGTAAGCTTTGCGAAGCTTCTCAATCGCAATCGCACCCACAAGCGCGAATACAAGCCCCATGGCCAGCGGATACACGCCGAGCAGAAACCCAAGTGCTACCCCAGCGATTGTCACATGCGCGAGGGTATCCCCAATCATGGACAACCGACGCAGCACAAGAAACATTCCCATAAGCGGGCCTATGGCGCCAATTAATAATCCCCCGATCAATGCGCGTATAAAAAAATCAGATTGTATGATGTCCAGCAATGACAACGTCCCCTTTAATTCAATTCCATGCAGAGCAAGGAGCAGTCTTCCTTATAGTGCGTGTTCAAAAAGGTCGGTTTTCAGCACCGAG